>JABJAL010000013.1 GCA_018669005.1 Nitrospinaceae bacterium | reverse complement strand
GTGCTTTTCTAGCGCAAGGGCTTCGTCCTGGGCCCTCCTTGTTCCAGGAAAATGCACCGACCATGTATGCAATTTTCACCCTTCTCCTTTTGGGAAATCCCATCATGTTGCTGGAAGGGTGGTTTTTAACAGGACTGTTTGCCCGGCTGGTTACGATTCGCCAATCCATTTTGATACCTCTTGTCCTGATTTTCTGCATGGTAGGCACTTATGCATTTCGGGGTAATGTGGATGACGTGATAACGCTGGTGATATTTGGGGCCTTTGGTTATGCCTTGAGAAAGATGCGGTATCCAATGCCACCTTTGGTAATCGGCTTCATCCTTACGCCGACGGCAGAGGAGTCGTTCAAACAAGCCTTATTACTTTCTCATGGAGATTATTTAACTTTTTTGACGAAGCCGATTTCGGCCCTGTTCCTAGTGTTGAGTGTGATGATGCTCTTCCGTGCGGCTTGGAAGCCGGTTGGTCCGTCAAGACCTTCTGCGGAGGAAAAACAATAGCTAACTGCTATGTGAAAGGTAATCGCTGAAAGTTTTTTTTATTTTGTTCGCCCTGAAGTTATTGTGTTTAACAGTTAAGAGAGAATGTCAGTTTATTGCAAGCATGGTAAGATAAGCCACAATCACCAATTGTTCACTTACTGGGTAGTGGAAGCACAAGTCGAATGGCTGATACCTCAAGGGCAGCCAACTTTGACTGCATTCGGTGCCGAAGTTTTTCGAGTTCAACCTGTATAGGGGGAAATAGCATGAATCGACGTCGTTTAATTTCTGTGTTTTCCGGCTTGTTGGTATTGGTTCTTGTGTTGGTAGCTCCTCTTTCGGGCGAAGGGGCTAGCTACCCGTCTAAGCCTGTTAAGGTCATTGTCCCCACGGGGGCGGGTGGCTCACACGATATGCACGCCCGAGCGCTTTCAAGTGTGATGCATACCTATTTGGGCCAGCCATTGTTGGTCCAGATCATGGGCGGTGGCGGCGGTAAACGAGGCATGACAGCTATGAAGCGCGCCAAGCCCGACGGTTATACCCTCGGGATGGGCAGTTCTGCCATGATGGTTGCACCTCATGCACGTGACATGGGATTTGACCCATTAAAGGATTTCATTCCGGTCTATTCGTTGAATGAAGATCCCACCATGTGGATCGTTAAGGGGAACAGTCCCTGGAAAACGCTCGACGACATCGTCGAGGCTGCGCGAAAAAATCCAGGAAAAATTAGCTTCGGATCCTCTGGAGCCTATCGGAACAGCCATCTCTTGATGATAGCAGTCGAAAAAGCCAAGGGGGTCAAGTTCAACCATATTCCTTTCCGGGGCGGGGGTAAGGCCTTTCAGGCGATGTTGGGAGGTCATGTTGACGTGGCGGTGGCCAATCCTGCAACTGGTGGATCTTTAGGTCGAATGAGAAAAGGCGAGTTGCGGGCGCTCGGTATCACTACAAAAAAACGTGACTCCCGTATGCCAAAAGTCCCCACTTTTCTGGAGCAGGGGGTGGATTTCGTTTACGTGGGCTGGCGCTTTTTTGTGGTACCCACTGGCACACCCAAGGACCGGATAATGGCTCTTGATGCTGCCTTCAGGAAAGCGGTGAAGGATAAATCTTTTAACCGACTCGTCAAAAAATTTGGCACGAAGAGCATGCCTATTCATTATGGCCCCGAGTTGACGAAAAAGTTCCATTCTGTCTATACCTACAACGGTAGCCTTTTTAGGAAGTTGGGGATTAAGAAGAAAAAAAAGAAATAGCCTAGTAGACAATCCCTGTAATTTTTGGGAATCGGAAAATAAACAGGGGGTTGTATTTCTTGGGTTTGTCTGACCTGGAAATATAGAAGGCTCCTAATTTTAAACATAAGGGCCCTGGTGGAAGCCAGGGTCTTTATGTTTTTCTCACTTAGCATTTGAGAGACTAGGAATATTTTTCCATTAAGGTATTTTTTGGTTTTTTTCTCGTTGCCACTCTCTGGTTGAGCTAGGGACAAGGTGTCGATGATTATCTCGGAGTAGCTTCTCACCGTAAAATAATGCCTCCTTTTTGGTGAAATGCTCTTCGCTCTTCGGTAGATGTGGGTGTATCTTCTTGCTTATGGCAGAATTATTTTCCAGCACAGGAAGCGGTATCGTTTTAGCGGTTGCATCATCGGTTAGCTACGCGGGCACACTGATCCTGCTTCGGCGCGGCATGCAGACGGGAAGTTCGACGGCAGCCATTCTTGTCATCGACATCATTGTCGGCACAGGTGCGCTTGTCATCGCTTTATCTCTTGGAACCCTCCAGTCGGCTTCATTGGTCCAAATTTTCTGGTTTGCTCTGAGTGGATTCTTGGGGGCCGGAATCGGAACCATTACGCATTTTATCGGCATTGAGCGAATCGGGGTTAGCCGAGCCACTCCGATTCATTCTGCCTCTCCGATCTGGGCTGTTTTTTTTGCCATGCTGGTTCTTGGGGAGCGTCCCCATGCTCCGATAATAATAGGAACGATTTTGATCGTCCTCGGTGTGTGCCTGCTGGCCTGGCCTGATAGGGGGGACGCGCCCGGGCTGAGGGGTTGGATCGATAATGGGTCGCTTTATCCCTTGGTGTCATCGGTGGGTTACGGGATATCGCCTGTTTTTATCAAGATGGCTTTTGCGCACGGCAGGGCACCTTTTTTGGGTATTGCAGTGGCTTTTTGGGTCGGACTTGGTGTCATGCTAGTTGGAAGACGATTTCTCCCAGGAGGCGGAGAGATAGTAACGGATCGTAAAAGCCGGAAATTATTTGTTTTTGCGGCGTTGTTTAATCTTGCCGCCTCGGGATTCCTCTGGTCTGCTTTTTCGGTAGGAGATATTACGATTACTCTTCCTCTGAGTAGAGTAACGCCGCTTTGGGTGGTGTTTCTCAGTGTTTTCTTTTTGAAAGACATCGAGAAGGTAACCATTCGAATATTATTTGCCGCGATTATTATTGTTTCGGGCGGGGTTCTTATTTCCGCATCATAAGTAAATTGATAAATTGAGATAAAAAAATGGCGACCGGTTTCGGCCGCCATTTCTACGAAGCTCTTTTTAGTGATTTATCCAGCTTTTACCACATTCTGAGCCTGAGGTCCCTTAGGTCCTTGTCCAGCTTCATACGTAACAGAGTCACCTTCGCTCAAGGTCTTGAAACCCTCCCCGGCGATGGCAGAGAAGTGAACAAACAGATCATCGCCCCCATCCTCTGGAGTAATAAAACCGAAACCTTTTGAATCGTTAAACCACTTCACCGTACCTGACGCCATCTTTTTCCCCTTGACTGGAGATTAAAAGGATTATGCTGATGAATGGAGCTTCTTTCAGGAAGGGAACCTCATTCTATCTGCATGACCAAACAAGCCCTTCCCGCACTGAACGTGGAAAGACCACCTAACTCTACCCGAGCATTTAAATTGGTGCAAGTAAATAATGAATATACTCATTTTTTTTCAGTTTATTTCAAATTAAATATACGACTATATTTCAACGAGATACAGGTGTTTTCCCAACATGAAGCACCTGTGTGTCCATCGCCACGCATTTTTTCTTCCGTATACGAAATTACCCCGTTCAAAACGATAAATTGTCAATGGCATTTGTCTCGGCAAAAAATGGGTCTATGAGCTAGTTATGCCGCAGAAACACGGCTCCGAGGCCGGCGTTTTCGGCGCGTTTTAGGTGCGTTGGGCGCGGCCTCATTAGATGTAGAGCGTTCCTTGGATATTCCCTGATATTTGGAATTTGACCCATTTGCAGTCGACCCGCCTGGGGCAGTCTGCTGCTTGGGTGTGTTTCCACCCGATGCGGAGCGACGTCGACTAGGTCGAGAAGGCCCTGACGCATCCCGGCGTTTGGACGCCGGACGCCCAGAAGGAGAGGGCCGCCTTGATGAATCGTGTCCCTTGGAAACTGAAGTGCTCTTGTGGGGGTGATCTTCGACGACGGTTATGGGGTGTTTCGTTATCCGCTCAATATTGCGTAGGAAACTCCGCTCGGAGGCGTCGCAGAAAGAGAATGCGACGCCCTCGGCTCCAGCTCGGGCGGTTCTCCCAACACGGTGGACATAGCTCTCAGGGATGTTGGGTAGTTCATAGTTAACGACATGGCTCACACCCGAGATGTCGATGCCTCGTGCTGCAACATCGGTGGCAACGAGGACTCTGGCACGACCATTTCGAAAATTTTTGAGAGCGCTCTGGCGAGCACTTTGGGTCTTATTGCCATGTATGGCTTCCGTCCGAATACCTACTTTTTCTAGTTGCTCGGCGAGGCGGCTTGCTCCTCGTTTCGTGCGCATGAAGACAATCACACGGCTCATGTCGGCGTCTTGGAGTAGGTGCGTCAAAAGGGGTCTTTTGTTAGGCGTATCAGTGAAAAATACGCGCTGGTCGACCTGCTCAACCGTGATGGTTCTCGGTGAGACCTCGACACGAACGGGATCGTTTAGTATTTCCTTAGCCAGGCGTGCGACGTCGGCGGGCATGGTCGCCGAAAAAAGCATTGTCTGCCGCTTTTCGGGTAGGGCCCCCATGATTTTCCGCACATCAGGAAGGAATCCCATGTCGAGCATTAGGTCGGCCTCGTCCAAGACGAGGTGGGAGATCTGATTGAGCCGGACATGTCCCTGTTCTTTCAAATCGAGCAGGCGCCCCGGTGTTGCTACTAGTATATCCACCCCATTGGAGAGGGCGCGGACTTGGGAGTGCTGGCTTACGCCGCCCAGAATGACGGTGTGGCGAAGTGGTAGGTGTCGCCCATAGGTACGGAAGCTCTCCTCGATCTGGATGGCAAGCTCACGCGTTGGTGCCAAAATGAGGGCGCGCGGGAGGACACGCGGTGTGGAGCGTCTGCGATTTTTGCCCCCACGATCTCCTCTGCCACCGGTGTTTCTGTTCTCGTTGGGGATATTTTTCTCCCCTGTTTGGCCGGCGGAAAGGTGTTGTAGGATCGGTAGGGCGAAGGCGGCTGTTTTCCCCGTGCCGGTCTGGGCGATGCCGAGTAAATCCTTTCCGGCAATGAGTTTCTCAATGGTCTGATCCTGAATAGGGGTCGGATGGGCATAGTTCTCCGTGCGAAGGGCACGCAGAAGAGGCTCGGCCACACCGAGATCGGTGAATGAGCGTTGAGTCATGAAATAGAACTTCCTTCTGCCAGGATTCGTCGCCTCTTTGGGCAGACGCATACATCGTGGCTAGTACCGCTTTCCACGCGCATCTGGAGAAGACGGAGGGTAACTGGATAGGACTCGGGATGAGAGGCGCTTCCGATCGCTGGGAAGCACAACGCGCGATCGCGAGAAATGTCAGTGGGGTTTATGCGCCCCCGGCGCCCGAATGTCAAGGGGACGTGAGCAGGGGTTGTTAACGGTTGGGATGGGGTGAGCACCGTTTGTGTTTATGGTAAAATAGCATTTATTAAAAAAAAGGGTGGGTTTTTCGATATTCATTGGCTGATATTGGAATGAAGGCGAGGCAATTTTGCCACAGATTGCTCAGGTCGTGCGCGACCCTTGTTTTGTTAAAGAGCTTTGCTCGTAATCGTAGTGGGGGAGAATCCTATGGAGCGTCCTAGGTTTAAATTTAAAAGTCTTGACCATTTAGCCATGAAAGTCCGCGATTTGGAAAAATCGATTGATTTCTATGTAGGTCTTCTTGGCTGGCGCATTAATGATGGGAAGGATAACTCGGGATTTTTTGGCAGGCCAAACCGGTTCGTTTCGTGCACAGATCGGCATCATACCATCAATATGTTCGAGTTTCGGCCCAAGGATGGCTCATGCGATCCACCTGTGGGGAACACCCAGGATAATGACCAATTCGGAATCATGCATTTCGCATTTGAGGTGGAGAATAAAGAAGCGTTTGACGCCTGGGAGGCATATCTGCGCTCGAAGGGAGTGGAATTCGTCTACGGGCCCCTCCTTCACAGCCTCAACCATCCCGAAGGGGACAGGAGGTCATTCGGTGAGAATCGAGCGATGTACTTCACTGACCCGGATGGTAACGTCATTGAAATTTGCTGTGACATGATGCGGCTCACTGAGGATGGAGAGGTGGACCGGGAATGGCACACCAAGAGAGTTCTTCGGGATGGCTATGATCCTAAAGATGTTCCCGTATCAAGAATTCACAACTTCAAGTATGAAGAGGAAGAGGCAAATTCCTGACGTGGATTTTTCCTTTCGGTACTAAATTTAATTATTGGGAATTGTTTGAAGTTAAAAATTAAGGGGAGTGCAATGGGTGAGTATAAGGTGGCCGGAAAAAGTTTGACTCGGATTGACGTCCCGGATAAGGCTGTGGGCAGCACTCGTTTTGCGTCAGATACTCCTCGTCCCGAGCGCACACTTTGCAGTCTTGTGTTGCGGAGTCCTCATGCCCATGCCCGCGTTCTTTCAGTGAATGCGGACCGAGCACGCAAAATTCCTGGTGTTCGGGTTGTGCTGACCCGGGATGAGTGTCCGAATATTCGCTTCGGGGGAGATGTTAAAGATCAGAGTTGGCTCGCCAAGGATGGATATGTCCGCTATGTGGGAGAACCGGTTGCCCTTGTTGCTGCCGAGAATATCGATGCCGCAAAGGCGGCGCTAGAGGCTATTGATGTCCACTACAAGATCTTGCCTCCTTTAAAGGATGCGATCTCTGGGAAAAATAGCACTGATCTGTTGGTCCATGATGATTGGAAAGAGCTTGGGCTGGAGTCTAAAGGTGGCGGCAGAAATGTTATCGCAAGTTTTGAGAGGACGATGGGTGATATCGAGGCGGGTTTTGACGAGGCCGACCGCGTTTATGAGCACACTTTTAAGACTGAATACGCCCATCCGGGATACCTGGAACTTCACAGTGTCTTGGCGGACGTAGGCGGAGACGGAAAAATAACGATATGGACTTGTACTCAGTCCCCATTTGAAATTCGTGACGAAGTTTGCGAGGCGCTTGGACTTCCTCAAACAAAGGTTCGAATCGTTCCAACTGAACTGGGTGGCGGCTTTGGTGGAAAGACCAGAGCCGTTCTTGAGCATCTCGCTGGTCTTCTCGCCCTTCGCTCAGGGCAGGCCGTCCGCATGGAAATGACTCGTGAGGAAGATCATCAGGCTGGCAGTTTCAGGCATCCCCATACATTTGTCATTAAAACGGGTGTAAAGAACGATGGCACGCTAGTGGCTCGTGATATGGACGTAACGATGGAGCAAGGTGCCCATGGGAAAAAAGCCGCTAGACAATGCAGCAGCAAGATAGAAATGGCCTCAAGTATGTACCGAATTCCAAATGTTCGAGTACGTGGATGTACGGTTTACTCGAATGGACCTTTGGCGGGGCCTGTTCGTGCGCCTAGCGGTCCTCAATATCATTTTGCCACCGAGGTTCAGATGGACATTATTGCCCGGGACTTAGGGCTAGATCCCCTTGAGATTCGTCGCCGCAACGAACTCCGTAAGGGTGATAAATCCCTGGCTGGCGTCCACCGAGACGGGGGGATGAAGTTGGTGATGGAGCGTATCGCGGAGGATGTGAATTGGGATGAGCCTTTCCATCTCCCGGTGGAATTAGAGGGAGATGGATGGAAGGCAGGCCGTGGATTAGCCCTTGGTTTTATGCATGGTGCTGGCGGTGCCTCAAGTTGTTCCATACGTCTGAACGGGGATGGCACGTTTCAGATCATAGCGGGAACGATTGATATGAGTGGCTCGAGTACGGGTCTCAGTCAACTTGCAGCCGAGGAACTTGGCGTCAGCCTGGACGAGGTTCGATACGATTGTGGAGATACGGATGTCGCTCCTGAGTCAATTCGGGCGACGGGAAGTATGGTTACGCGCTCGGTGGGCTTGGCGGTTCTCAAAGCGGCGAAAGACGCGAGGGAGAAGATATTTCAGGTTGCTGCTGCGAAGCTTGAAGCTTCTCCCGATGATTTGGCGGTTGAGGAGGGAAGGGTATTTGTCCGCTCGGCCCCGGATCGCTCCATGACTTTGGCGCAAGTTTCGGCGGCATCCCCGAGTACCGGAGGTTTTATTATAGGACAGGGAATGAGCGAGGCGCCGACCACCTGTCCCGTATATACCTCTCAAATTGCCGAAGTTGCTGTCAATCAAGAACTTGGCGAAATACGGGTGCTTCGGCTCATCGGCGCACAAGATGTCGGTTTTGCCATCAATCCTCTTGCCATAGTTGGGCAAATGGAGGGCGGTATGCTTCAAGGACTTGGTTTGGCGCTAATGGAAGAGCAACCTCGACGAGAAGACGGGAGCCTTGAAGGCGAAAGCCTGCATGATTATTTGATGCCGACCAGCATGGATGTTCCCGAAATGAAATCGATTATTGTGGAAAATCCGGCTGATGACACGCCTTACGGTATCCGTGGTGTCGGCGAGCCGCCAATTGTTGCCACTGTGGCGGCCATCGTAAATGCAATTCAGGATGCCGTTGGAGAGCCGTTTTTCTCCTTGCCCGTTAAGCCTCATCAGTTGCAAAAGACTAGGGCCTAGGTTTGCGAAATATTGAACTGTGAATTGGAGGCTGTGTTGTTTGCCCTGCAAGGCTAATTCGTTATGGTTTTCTTGCCATTTACATCTTCTGCCGGGGTAGTTATTCCGTATAAGGCATATATCAGGGTGAGGCTCGTTTATCGTATTTGGTAACTCGCCCAGGGGATGTTGGTTATCGCCTGGGCGTCGACTTACTTTTCGAGTCAGTCATCCAACTCTTTTTGAACGGAGTGGTTTTTGGGTATATAGAATTTGCAAATGAGACAGAATGATTTTTATATATTTCGTTGTGAAAAGTGAGTGAAATGAAATGCTAACTGCCATCAGATGTTTTGATGGCGCATGATTCTAGCTCAATTTTATAAATCTTTGTCTTATTCGGATTAAGTCCCCTTCTCATATTACCGATAGACTCCCACCCCCAGTAACTTTAAGAATAACGTTTAATTTAGATATCAATTGAATTATTCAGATATTTGGCTCTTTTGTTCCTATTATTAAAATAATGAAAATCTAACACAATCCTTTTAATTCTATAACGCTATCTAATTGAAATTAAATTAAAGTCCGAAATTGAAATTAGGTAGCATCAATTTAAAACCAATTCTTAAACCAATTTTCATCGTTCAAATTCTTTACTGTCTTGAGACAGTTACGAGACATTTCTTGAGACGTTTTAATGTCTCAATGAGTGAGACGGTCGCGATAATTAAACTAGCAGTTTAATTATTTCTGCTTATTAAACAATGGGTTGAAGTTTTTTTGTCTTTTGGCACGAGCGTTGCTTTAACAGTGGGACATGAGTAGTAAATGCCTGAATGAGGCAACTTCAGAGTTTTGTAAGAACTTATGGGTGATTTTCAGGTTATCCATCACCTTTTTTAGAGTAGGGGGAAATGAGCCTTGAGCGAAGAAACCGAGATGGACGAAACTATTCGAGAGTTTTTAGTTGAAGCCCAGGAGAACATGGAGCAGGGCTATAAGGACCTTGAAGCCCTCCAAGCAAATCTGACCTTGCCCCTTCAAACCGGTCCAAGCTGAAAGAGAGGATATTCGATACTCTTTTGGTAAGACCGCCCAACCCGGGAGGGGATTTAGATGAGCAAGAAGCGCCAT
>JABJAL010000012.1 GCA_018669005.1 Nitrospinaceae bacterium | reverse complement strand
GATCGGCGGGGGGCGCCTCGAAGTAGACCCAGCGAGTAGGGCCGCCCACGCTTACCTGCTCCCGGACGGCAAGCGCACAACTCTCCCCCGTATCAATTCCGCAGAATCGGGGAAGCCGCGCCTCTTCTTTAATAAGCGTTTCATCGTTCATGCCGGAGGGCGCTCCATTTGATAGGGGGCCGTCTCGCGAAGGCGGCTAATAAGGGCAGCGTCAATGGGCCTACTCTCGCCCGCATCCGGAAGGGCAAGGGCCGAGCAACGGAACTTCGCCGCCTCGCCGGGGCGGCGGGCGGCGCGCCATTTGGCGGCAATTCTCTCAAGCCGGATCGCCTCGACAGCAAGCTGGGGAATTCGCCAGCTCGCATGACTGCGCAAGGCGGGCTCGCCAGCGGGCGCCCATCTTCCCGCCGAGCGCGAGAGATGGGCACCGCAGCTTGGGCAGACGAGGCGAGGGGGACCGCCATCGTCCGCGAGTGCGTCCGCGAGCACTTCCGGCCAGTGCTCCTCAAGAGTCCATTCGCTCTGGCAACCGAAACAGGGCACACGCCAGGTGCGCCGGTCGCCGTCCTCATACATGGCGTGGATACCCCGACCAGGTGTGCGGCCCATGGCGAGGTTGACGGTAAGGCCAATCCTTGAGGCATCGAGGCGATCGTTAGACCAGGCAAGATTTTCAGGCGGCAAATCGTCCACTTCATCGCGGATGAGCACATCGAGCGGCAGTGATATCGCGTTGCCGATATCCTGGAGACCCAAGACATAAAGAAAGCGAGAGCCGCCAGGGGCAGGAAACTCTTTTAACCCTTTTGAGGCTGCCCCCCGATAGCGACCATCCCGCATGGCGGCGGCAAGACGAGGATTGCGGATAGCCGGGCGAATTCTCGTATCGGCAAAGCGGTTGGCAAAATCTTGATCAGGCAAAAAGTAGCCAACGTTCAAGCGGCGCACTCGAACACAGTAGAGCGCGAGCCCAATCGCCACGGATGTCATGCCGATCTGAGTTCCTTTGAGAATACTCACCGTCTGCTCGGGCAGACCGAGACGAAGCACCTCGTCGAGATGTGCCATCGGCCCTAGCAGCGCCTCGCGCCCCCTGAAATTCAGCGGGCCAGAATCTGAGCCCACCTCGGTTTCCATAAATTCTTGGAGCGAGGGTCGCCGACCCATATGTATCTGCCTGCCTCCCGATATGCGCTCTTGCACCGACCGAGCGGCATTGCGACCAGCCCCTTTTATTTTCCATCCCGGCGTTTCCGGCCCCGGCATCGCGCCCCCCCCTTTTTCGGGCGCCACCCATTGGCGTCCGGAGGGAAAATCTAAACCAAGGGACCGGGAAGTCAGGTACAGCAAATTCGTACATAACAAATCAATACTGCTAATTTAAAAACAAACACTTACAGCATTTTCTATTTTCGCAAGTTTACGTAACCTGCTCGAAATATTTCTGTGCTATTAATTTCTTTACATTGGTTTGTTTTTTGAGGTCCCGACTTCCCATACACAGGGGCGGGACATATCCATTTCTCTTTCCAGCCGGAGGGACGATTCCCGGAGCAGGAGAACGTTAAGATGAAAAAAGTTGTCGCCGTCATCAAACCGTTCAAGCTGGATGAAGTGAAGGAGGCCCTCGGCGGCATCGGGGTCGCGGGCATGACGATTACTGAGGTGAAGGGCTTTGGTCGCCAGAAGGGCCATACCGAACTCTATCGTGGAAGCGAATACGTCGTCGATTTTCTCCCGAAAATCCGGATAGAGATTCTCGCCGAGGATGAAAAGACAGAATCCATCGTCTCGGCCATCGCCGAGGCGGCCAACACGGGTCAGATAGGAGACGGGAAGATTTTCATCATTCAGCTTGGTGAAGTTGTTCGCATTCGTACTGGCGAGCGGGGAAAAGAAGCTATCTAACAAATCACCAGATGCCGAATTAAAAACATTTACCACCAACACCCTTGAGGAGGAGGGAAACGTGGAAAACAAAATCCGTAAATTCGCATGGTACATTTTTTCGATATCGGCTCTCGTAGCCATCTGGCCCGCCTTCGCCGCCGCCGCAGAAGCCAAGCTGGACGGCGCCAACACGGCCTGGATACTTACCTCGACTGCGCTCGTCTTGTTCATGACGATACCGGGCCTCGCCCTTTTCTACGGCGGGCTGGTTCGAACGAAGAACGTTTTATCCGTCTTGATGCAGTGTTTTTCGATCACCTGCCTCGTTTCAATTCTCTGGCTCGTCATTGGCTACAGCCTCGCCTTCTCGGATGGCAACGCCTTCGTCGGTGGCCTGAGTAAAATGTTTTTCAAGGGCGTAACCACGGACTCACTGTTCGGAAATATTCCAGAGACCGTCTTCGCCATGTTCCAACTCACCTTCGCCATAATCACCCCGGCGCTCATCATCGGTGCCTACGCCGAGCGCATGAAATTCTCGGCCATGTTTCTTTTTTCCGGCATCTGGCTGGTTTTCGTTTATGCCCCGGTTGCCCACTGGGTTTGGGGCGGCGGCTGGCTCGGTGGAATGGGTGCCCTCGATTTTGCGGGCGGCACTGTTGTTCACATCAACTCAGGGATAAGCGCCCTGGTGTGCGCCATCATGCTTGGCAAGCGCCACGGATTTCCCGAACAGCCGCCCTCGCCGCATAACCTCACCATGACCGTCACCGGCGCCTCAATGCTCTGGGTCGGCTGGTTCGGCTTCAACGCAGGCTCGGCTCTGGCCGCCGACGGCGCTGCCGGCATGGCTATGCTGGTGACACACATGTCCTCGGCCGCTGCCGCACTCACCTGGATGTTCATCGAGTGGAGCAAATTCGGAAAACCGAGCGCCTTGGGGATTGTCACCGGTGCAGTCGCCGGCCTCGTCGGCATCACTCCGGCCTCGGGCTTTGTTGGCCCCATTGGCGCGCTCGTCATTGGCGTTGCCACCGGCTTCATCTGCTACAACGCCGTGGGCATCATCAAACAAAAATTCAAGATTGATGACTCGCTCGACGTCTTTCCGGTCCACGGAGTGGGCGGCATTGTTGGCGCTCTCCTGACCGGCATATTTGTCAGCGATAGCTTTGGCGGCGCAGGCCTCGCCGAGGGCGTCACCATGGGCGGGCAGCTCTGGATTCAGCTTGTCAGCATCGTGGCCACGCTCGTCTATTCGGGCGTTCTATCGTTCATCATCCTTAAAGTGGTGGACAAAATCGTCGGCCTTCGTGTCGCCGCCGAGGATGAGCAGGTCGGCCTCGACCCGAGCCAGCACAACGAGACGGGCTACGAAATCTAATTTTCCACAGCAAACCTCCTCAAAAACGCCGGCCCCCTAGCGGGGCCGGCGTTTTTTTGTGCTGTGTTCAAAAAATTTGAGCCCAAAAACAGAAGGCCCCCTCTCAGCAACAGGAATAAAACCATATATATCAAAGATATATAAATTCATTTGACATCAATATAAAAGATGTGCAAATATTAGCCAAATTAAGCAATTTGCTTATTGCATGACTTTTGGTGAATTTCTCTGAACAGAAGGGGACCATTTTAATTTCAGAGAAATTATTTCAGCCAAAATTGACTTACTTTCGTTCCGCTTCCTGAGGAGGGATAAACATGAAAAATAAATTTTACGCCATCGCGGGGGCAGTTCTTATCGCCGCAGCGCTACTCGTACCATCTATCGCTCTCGCCGCTGCGGGAGGGGTCGGCGCAGGAGGCGTCGCAGGCGCCTCGTCTGATAACGCTGCCGCGATTGAAGAAAACGCAGCAGCGATTGACGCCAATTCTGCGAGGATTAGCGGCAACGACGCCAGGATTAAAGCGCTTGAAGCTCTGATCAAAAACATGACGAGCACTAGCTGCCCAGAGGGCGAGTTTCTCATTGGGTTCGAGCGCGACGGAACACCCATCTGCGCACCGGGGGGAGCTGACAACCCAAGTACGACAGTCAATCTCCCGGATTTCACAGCCATAGATCTGGACACGGGCAACACCCAAACTTGCCGACCCAAAGAGCTATGCAAATTGCTCATGGGTGCGGACTTTTCGTTTAGCTCGTTTGTTAAAGGCGGGCCGCTCTTCTTTACCGGCAAGACTGCCCGGGCCGTGGTAGACCCGCGTCTGCTCATCTCTTATGAGGATGTGGACGAGAATACCAGGCGCTCTTTGTTTGAGCTTGGAGGCAATACAGGAATCCCCTCCGCTCGCACGACACTAATCATTCAGACGGACACCGGCGCTCTTTTCAAAGCAGGTAATTGGAGACCAAATGACAGTAAAGCCGGTGGCGTCACCTTCGACTACCAGTTGCTAGTAGGGAAGGCGCCATGCCCGCCGGACAGGAAATGCGAAATAATTAAATAAATGGTCGGCCAAGAGGCGGCTAAGTAGCTAACCACCAGTACACCCACCGCCCGGGAGGGGAAACTCTTCCGGGCGGTTTTTTTTATTTCCTCCCCTCTATTAAATACTCTTAGACAAATTCGATATCCAATTGCCTCGAAGCCTCGGCCTCCATAGCTCGCCCTCCTGGATGTGGGGGACCTATATCATGACCACAAGTTGTGAAGCCGCCCCCCGCCAATTACAATGAGAGTAACTTTCATCCAAATAATTCGACCACTCGGCGCGGGCGGTATGCGCCATCGATAAGGAGTCTGCCGTGGATATGGAATTGAAGGGAAAATGCGCCCTCGTGGGGGGATCGAGCCAGGGAATCGGACACGCTGTGGCCAGGGGGCTGGCGCAAGAGGGCGCTAGCGTTGCGCTATGCGCGAGGCGGCCCGAGGTGCTGGAGAAGGCGGCCGAAAAACTCCGGGCCGAGACGGGCTCAAAAATAACGACAGTTGCCGCTGACTTGAGCAAACCCGAGGATTGCGAGCGAGCGGCGGCAGAGGCCGTAGAGGCGCTAGGCGGGCTCGACGTTCTCGTCAACAACGTGGGACAGATTAAGCTCGCAGGCATCGAGGAGTTATCCGACACAGACTGGCACACTGAAATCGAGCGCAACGTAATGAGCGCGATTCGCTGCGCGCGAGCGGCATGGCCGCATCTAAAAAAATCGAGCCAGGGCCGCGTCGTCAACATCACCGGGCTTGCCGGAAAGCAGGTCTACCTTCCCGGCGACATGGCCACCTCGCTGACAAAAGCCTCGCTCAACAGCTTTACCAAAACCCTCGCGCACGAGGGGGCCCAGTTCGGCATCCTGGTCAACAACGTTTGCCCGGGGCCTATCGAGACCGAAGGGATGCCCGAGCGACTCGAATGGATAGCCGAGCGCCTCGGCGGCACGATAGAGGACGCCTGGAAAAACAGGGAGAATGCCTCGATTTTAAAACGCCTGGGCCAGCCCGAGGAGGTGGCAAACGTCGCCGTCTTCCTCGCCTCGGCTCGGGCAAGCTTCGTCACCGGGGTGACGGTAGAGGTTGGCGGCGGCTCGGCGCACTACATCTAAAAAAATCAAAAATCTTTCAATTCATCACCGGAGGAATCATCCATGAAAATCACCAAGATCGAGGCCAGCCGGCATATTGTCCCGAACGATGTGCCGCTTCTAGACAAACAGCTTCCCTGGGCCCTGATTTTTGTCCGGGTCGAAACCGATTCAGGCATCACCGGCTACGGCCTCACCGGCGCGATACAACAAAACGCCGTGCGCGAGCACATCAACTCCGAGCTTGCCCCGCTGCTCATCGGTGAGGACCCGCTGGCCCACGAGCGTCTCTGGCACAAATGCTTCTACCGCCACGACCCACGCTACCAAGGAGGCACCTTCTCGGCGGCCCAGAGCGCGGTGGACATCGCCCTTTGGGACATCAAGGGCAAACATTTTGGCGAGCCCATTTGGCGGCTGCTTGGCGGCGCCGATGCAACAGTCCCGGCATACGTCACCTTCGGATTGGGAGAATACTCCCGCGATCAACTCGCCATCGCCGCACGAAGCTGGCTCAACGAGGGGTTTACCCGCCTCAAGATGGTTGTCGGCGCCGACCGCGACAACGTGGATGTGGACGAGGATGCCGCCCGCGTGCGCCGGGTCCGCGAGGAGATTGGCGAGGGGCCTGAAATATTGATCGACTCGAACTACAAGATGCCCTACCACCAGGCCCTTGAGCTTTGTAAAAAAGTTGAAGATTGCGGCATCGGCTGGTTTGAGGAGCCGATCTGGGGCAACGACCCCAAACTCCTCGCCCAGCTCCGGCGGCATACTTCGATTCCGATTGTGGCCGGGCAAAACGAGAGCTCAAAATGGCGCCACCGCGAACTGTTGGTGAACGAGTCCATCGACATGGCCCAGCCCAATGTGGCCTACGTTGGGGGCTTCACCGAGGGGGCCAAAGTCGCCGCCATGGCCCAGGCCTTCAACCTTCCCATCGCCAACGGGGGCGGCTGGCCGCACATCAACGCCCATCTTCAGGCCGGGATGGACAACGGCACGCGGGTCGAGTTCCACCTGCTCATGTGGCGCGCCTTGAATCAGATTTTCATCGACCCACCTCAGCCCGAAAATGGCTCCTACACCCTGCCCCTGACGCCGGGGCTAGGCCTAGAGCCAAATGAAGATATTTTGAAGAGCACGATCGTAAGCTAAGGAGAAGCGCACCATGCCTGATCTCGACACACAAGTTTTAATTTGCGGAGGGGGACCCGTGGGGCTCTGCCTCACGATTGAGCTGGCGTTGCGCGGCACTCCCTGTGCAATCGTCAACGAGAGCGAGACCGTCGCCACCCATCCACAGGGCAACACCATGAACGCCCGCACGATGGAGCATTATCGCCGCTTCGGGGTTGCGCCCAAAGTTCGCGAAACGGGACTTCCCCTTGCGCATGTGACGGATTCAGTCTATCTCACCCGGCTCAACGGCCAGGAGATTGTGCGCTTCAAGATGCCCTCGGCCGCCGAAAAGATCGCCCCCGGATCTCCTGAGCGCGAAGTGGGGCCCGAGCCGCTGCACCGTGTCTCGCAAATGCTCGTCGAGCAGATACTCAAAGACAAAGCAGACGAGCTTCCCGCCGCCGATGTTCGCTTTGGCTGGCGGCTGCTGGGTTTCACCCAACTCGCGGACCACGTAGAGGCCGAGCTTGAGGTGGCGAGGAGCGGAAAGAAGGAAACCTTACGGTGTGCCTACCTCGTGGGTTGCGACGGGGCGCACTCAACGGTTCGCCGCGAGCTTGGCATCCGCTACGCAGGCGATGGCGGCAAGGACGTGAACTACATGATGGGCCGCATGCAATCCACCTACCTTGAGGCGCCGGGGATTTATGATGTCCTCGCCAATCCTCCGGCATTTCACACCCAAGTGACAAACCCTGAGCAGCGATCAGCCTTCATCACGCTGGACGGCAAGGGCAAGTTCTTGATGTTCACCAAGCTCGATCCTGGCGAGGAGGTCTCGAATGAGGATGCAAAAAAAATCGCGCTTGCCCAAATAGGCGCCGATGTGCCGGTGAAAATCCTCTCGTCCAAACCCTGGACGGCAGGCCAGGCCCTCGTAACCGAGCGCTACGGCGAGGGGCGCGTCTTCATGGCAGGCGATGCCGTACACCTGTTCACCCCAACCGGGGGCTTTGGTATGAACACGGGTATCGACGATGCCGCCAATCTGGGCTGGAAGCTCGCGGCGGCCTGTCAGGGCTGGGGGGGAGCAAATCTCCTCGCGAGCTACGAGGCCGAGCGGCAGCCCATTGGCATTCGCAACACTTCGGAGTCGCACCGCATGGCGCTTCTTGTCTCGAAAATGAAGGTCCCCGAAAAAGTTGAGGACGACACGCCCGAGGGCGAGGCGGCGCGTGGCGAGTTGGCGCAGTATTTGCTCGAAAACCTGCCCGAGCTTTTCGGCGCCGAGGGCATCCAGCTCGGAGCGCGCTACGATGGCTCGCCGCTGATCGACCATGCAGGCGAAACGCCACCTGTGGACGACCCTGCCGGATATGCTCCCACGGCCTGCCCTGGCGGGCGGGCGCCTCACTTCTGGCTATCAAATGGGCAGGCGCTCTATGATGATTTCGGCGAGGGCTTCACATTGCTCCGCTTCGACAGTGAGACAGACGTTTCAGGATTTGAGGCCGCCGCGCAAAAACGCGGGGTGCCTTTGAAGGTGCTCGACATCGACGATCCAAAAGGGCGCGCGCTATATGAGAAGAATCTCGTCCTTATCCGCCCGGACCAGCACGTTGCCTGGCGCAGTGAGACACCACCATCAGACCCGAATGCGCTCATCGCCCGCGTCACAGGCGCAGCCTGAGTGCAGGCACAGCCTGATCGCAGGCACAGCCTGATTATTGAAAGGGAGACAAATTTTGAAAATCCTCGTCGCCGGGGCTAACGGAAACACGGGGTTTCGCCTCACCCGCCTACTGGCGAAGGGGGGCCACGATGTGCGCGCCATGATTCGCGATTCGGCCCAAGCTGGGCGAATCGAGGCGACAGGTGCCCAGCCATACATTACAGACTTAGAGGGCGATATCTCCTCAAGCGCCGAGGGTTGCGAGGCTGTTTTCTTTGCGGCGGGTGGCGGACGAGGAAGCGGCCCCGAGAAAAAAGAGACGGTCGATCACATGGGCGCGGTCAAACTCATGGAAGCCGCCGTGGCGGCGAATGCTACGCGCTTTATCCTTCTCAGCTCAATCCGCATCGACTATCCGGACACCTGGCCCGATCATTTAAGAGCGTATCTCGCAGCCAAAAAAAAAGCTGATCAGCGTCTTCTCGATAGCGATCTCAACTACACGATTGTGCGGCCTGGCCGCCTGACGGACGCACCCGGTGCAGGACACGTCGCGGCGGGAAATCTGGGCGGCCAGCAAGGCGAGGTTACCCGGGACGACGTGGCGGCGGTGATGGCCGCCTGCCTTGATTTCGACAATACGCGCCGCAAGATTATTGATCTTCTTGCGGGCGATGTCCCCATCCCGGAGGCGCTCCAGGGGATATGAGTCAAACTATAAAAAAAACCATACTCGCAATTTTATCCGCCGCAATGTTTATCGCTCCCGCGTACGCCCAGCCAACCACCCCAATGAGCACTCCACCCCCTGTTGACGCTCCCCAAGAGGGCGATGGAGGAGAATGGGTCTCGGGCCGCCACATTAACATCAGCAACGGTTGCCTCAAGATTTGGCACTGCGACTGCTCGAAGGCGAAACTTCCGCGCCATGCGCAACTCAAACGTATCCCGCCCACGGATAGTGCCGGGCTCTGCAAAGCAGGGGCCCGAGGCACATGCACCTCTTGCGAGGCCCCCACCCCCAAGAAAAAATGTGAATGCAAAGCTGAGGATCGCTAAGGCAACCCTGCCCCGGCGTTGCGAGCAAAGTTAGGCGCGCTAAGGAAGCGAGAAAACGCGAGATCGGTAATTTTCCCCCTAAAATATTTCATTATTTACATTATACATCTCATTCACACTAGCTAAATAGTACAATTTCTCTTCGGCAACTCGAAATTACTCCACCGAAAGAGTAGTCTAGGTTTTTCACAAATATGCCTCCGCCCGAATATTGGAGCGCATCATTACTAAGCTTTCATGTTATTGTAGTTTAATAACATAACTGATATTCAAGAATCTCGGCAGTCGAGGAATTTATTATGGCCATGGTTAGGTTCGACTCGAACACTCCCATATTGCTGGCCGAGAGCGATCTTAAAATCCGCAATGCGTTTCAGCCCATTCTCGATGAATTCCAGATCAACAATCCTACGTTTGTGGAGGACGGCTACCAAGTTCTCCAAGAAGACGACTCCACAAAGTTCGAATTGATTATTCTTGGCAGCTCACTTGAGGGCCTGAGCGCCCCGAAGGTTGTCGCGGCGCTCAGGAGCGACGGCAAGAACAAAGAGACTCCCATTCTTTTCATGCACACCGCCTCCGACATAGAGAACGCTGAGAAGGCGATACAGGCAGGTGCAACGGCCGAACTCCAATGGCCCGTCAACAAGAAATCTTTCCTTAAAACACTCGAAAAGCTTCTCGATAGGCGCATCGTCACCAAGAGCGAGGAAAAGGAGCGCCACCAAATCTTCGTTGACAAATTCAAGTCGTCCGTTGATGAAGTGAAGAATCTTCGCGGGGATGGAAAAACCGAAGAGGCAGAGGTGGCTTTTGTCGATACCTTGAAAATGTTTTTTCTCACCTCCGCCGCCATGCACGATGCCCGGGAGGACCACGACAAATCGGCAAGAATTGTCCGCGAGGGAAAGATCGTATTTCCGCGTTTGGAAAATGAATTCCTAAACTTCATCGGAGAGGCGAGCGCGACCACCGCTGCAGAGCAGACAGGCGCCACCAATAACGACCTGGCCGAAAAGATAGACCCCAAAATTGCCATACTCGTCGCGGACAGCAACAGTAATTCCTTGGCTATTTACCGAGAATTTTTTAAAGAACTCCAGCTCAGCAACGTCTCGTTCACCAGCGATGGCCTGAGCACGCTCCGCGAGGACGACGCCAATATTTTCGAGCTAATATTTCTGAACTATCAACTATCCGACATGTCGGGCCAGAAGGTTCTCGCCGCCATTCGCGTCGGCGAGACGAATCCCGATGTCCCGGTCATCATGACGTACGGCTCAAAGGACAGGGCGGCAGCCAACGAGAGCCTTCGCAGTGGGGCGACGGCAGCCGTCGAAAGACCCACTAAGGTGGAGCATCTCAAGGAAGCCATCGAGTCGCTCCTCAACAAGAGGATTCAATCGAAATCGGAAATCCAGAATATCTCCGCCCAGTGCCTCGACATCGTATCCAAATCTATTGGCGCCGTGTTCGTGATGAAAAAAGCAGGTATCTACAAAGGTCCCGATGCGCCTTTCGTCGATTTTCTCCTCGAACTCATGATGACGATGATGGAGGTTTATCTTGCCAGGGGCGACAAAAAGTCCGCCGAGGCCTTGGTTGAACAGGGCCGGAATATTTTTCCCGACATCGGGGGAAGATTCAGCGAGCGGACAGACGAGTCAGTCACTCGGGGAACAAAGCTTCTTGAGGAGAAACTATACAGTCAGGCCAAATCCGAATTCAAAACGGCTCTCACCCTGAACGAGTTTAGTATCGAGGCATTCATCGGACTCGGGGAGAGTTGCCACTTTCTAGGTGATGCCGAGGGCGCAAAAGAGGCGTTTCAGCAGGCCATTTCCTCGCCAGAGTCATCTGCGAAAATGAAGTTGCTCATGCAGCTTGGTTTGCTCACTTGCCGATATGAGTACTACGAAACGGCCCTGGAGGCCTACGATCAGCTCATCTCGACTTATCAACTCGATCCGAGGCTTTTCTATAACAAGGCCCTGATTCACGTTCGAAAAAGAGAGTTCGGAAAAGCGCTCCCTCTTTTGAGCCGCGCCATTTCGCTCGACGAGGAATATTCCCCGGCGAAGACACTGCACAAAAAAGTACGGGGCTGGATGAGCCAGATTCCTGATGTGGAGCTGCAGCCGCAATAGACAGCCCCCCCCTTGCACCTTTTCAATAACCGGAGATTCCTCGATGACCGAGGAGAGCATCAAAAGAGGATTCGAGCGCTTCACCCTTCCCGTGATAATCGAGGTACCTGGAATCTCGGACGTTCCCCTGGTGCCCGAGGACATCAGCGCGGGGGGGGTTTTCCTTCATCGTCGATATCCGG
>JABJAL010000011.1 GCA_018669005.1 Nitrospinaceae bacterium | reverse complement strand
GATGGAGTTTTCCCTACCCTGCCCTATTGACGATCCCAGAGGGCTTTATTTCGCGCCTGAAGGCAAATGCTAGGCGTATCTTCATCCTTGTCAGGCAATACGCTTTATCCTGTGATTGGGGGTATACAAGAGCCGGATGGGTAAACTAGTCCAAGGTTCAAATCCCCTTGGGGTCACCACGAAAAACCGCCCCTCAGCCAATAGCCGAGGAGCGGAATCCTTCAGATGAAATCCTGCATCAACCCATCTTTATTTAGTGGCCGCCTTAGCGAAGTTTCCAAGCGCTTTTTCAATTTTCGTAATGACCGTATTGCATTTATTGAGATTGTGACGATTCCTCAGGTATTTGGGATCATTATAGGATAACCAAACCTGGCCCATTTTATCTTTCCAGATTAGCGCTTTTTGAGGAAGATCGATTCCCACGCTTTGATTACACTGCATCAACGGAGTCCCTACTTTTGGATTCCCAAATATAACGAGCTCGGTCGGGCGCAGTTTTTTCCCTACTTTTTGTGCACCTTTTGCATGATTGACCCTCCCGAAAACGGTCATGCCCTTTTTCTTTAATATACTTTCGAGCCGATCTGCGGTCGTTTTTACATCGTGAGAACTTTTTACGCTAATTAATCCCTCATCCGCTGATGCCAATGAAGGAAATAAAAAAAGCGAGAAAAGAATTATCAATAACTGTCGCATATGCGCCCCTCCTTGATGAATCAGTGTTCATCGGTACATGAAATTTTTAACCAGGCAAAACCAGAGGATAAAATCAATATTCTCCAGATCGAATTTGCCAGAGCTGTATATATCACAATCCCGACACTGAAAACGACCCTTCCCCCTTCCCTGCATACTACTGGTAGGTATCTTTAAAAATTGGGCCTACCCAGCAAGCCGCAGACCTTTTTAGCTAGTGGATTTTTCCGTTTATTTTTTTATACAGGGTAATGGACCAATCCCCTTGGGGTCGCCTAAATCCCTCCGGAAAATCTCTTTTTATTAACGCGGGAATTGGGCCATCACATTGTCATTGGATGACTCACTCATCGCCTCCCCGCCATTTTCGTGGGATAATGCTTCTCTTTCGCTCCCTTAAATCTCTGGTGTCTATTTGTTCGATTTTCTTAACGCAAACGTAGCAGCGCTGATAGCGGCCTTTTTCATTGCCTCGGCCCGCACACTTTACCGAGGGGCTTTGAGCACTTTTAGCCCTGCAACAACCACACTATTTTCACTTCTCGTTACGGCCATTATCGCCTGGTGCTACTATTTTCTCACAGGCCGAGTGGAAAACTGGCCGCTAATGGGTGTTTTTTGGTTCGCGGTCGTAGGGTTTTCGAGTTCATTCGTCGCCCGCTACCTGAGTTTCATTTCAATCAACCTCGTCGGTCTGGCCAGGGGCTCCATCATCATCCAAACCAGCCTTATCTGGTCCGCGATGTTTGCCGTTTTTATTCTCGGAGAAGAATTCAGCTGGGAAGTGGGCGCCGGAACCCTTTTCATTATGATCGGCTCCATACTCTTAGTATCGGAAGGCAGCAAAGTGCAAAAATCCATTTCTCTTCACTACTACCTGGTTCCTGTCGCAGTGGCATTTTTCTTGGCGCTCTCTCACTTTTTCTTGAAATTAGGTTTTTTCTGGCTTCCTTCTGCCTCTGTGGGCATGGTCGTCTCCACCTCAACGGCGCTACTTCTCATGCTCCTCGTTCTTCCATTTACGAATGAGGGCATTCCTCGCTCCTTGAAGTTACGCCCGATTTTTATCGTTGTTCTGGGAGGAATTTCTAACGCCCTGGCTGCGGTGTTTTTTCTATCCGCTGTAAAAAATGGAAGACTCGTCGAGGTGATCCCGATAAATCGCATCTCGGTGATGATAATCATTTTTTTCTCGTGGGTATTTTTCCGTAATCAGGAGGCAATTTCGATACGAGTGGTAACTGGCGGCATTCTCTCGGTCTTGGGTGCCTGGTTGATTGTCTCTTAACGAGAGAAAGCCCGTGCCTAGGAGCGCATGGGTGTATGAGTGCCACATGTCGCACATATTCGCGCGGGGCGCATTAGACCACATAACTTATTGATATTTAACGTCTTATAATTTATGCGGGCCTACTCAAAAACAAGGAGCGCACATGTCACAAACACCCATGTCACAGACACCTATGTCACAGACATCTTCCTCCCAGACACTTATTAAGAACGCCACCATCATCTCGATGGACCCATCTCTAGGCGACCCAGCTGTCGGCGAGATAACGGGCGGGGACATTCTCATAGATGGCGCACTCATCGCCCAGGTCGGCAGCGAGCTCAGCGCCCCAGAGGCACAGGTAATCGATGCGCGCAACATGATCGCCATCCCGGGTCTCATCAACGCCCACCTCCACACCTGGGAGACAGCCCTTCGCGGCATCGGGGGCGATTGGGCGGGGCGCGAATATTTCCGCATCGTCCATGCGGGCCTTGCCCCGATTTACACCCCCGAGGACACCTACCTGGGCAACCTGGCCGGGGCGCTCTCACAACTCGACGCCGGCACGACCACCCTCTTCGACTGGTGCCACAACAACGCCACCCCCGCCCACTCGGATGCCGCCATCGACGCTCTTTTTGAGTCCGGCGTGCGCGCCCTTTTCGGGCACGGAACCGTCAAGCCCGATCCCAAGGAGGGCGAGCCCCACTATTCCACGATTCCCCATCCCGCCAGCGAGATAAAGCGACTTCGCACAGGTCGCCTCTCCAGCGATGATGCGCTCGTAACCCTCGCCATGGCGATCCTCGGGTCCGACTACGCCACCCTCGAAGTCGCCCTCCACGACTTTCGCCTGGCCCGCGAATGGGATCTCATCTCTAGTGCCCACATCTGGGGCGACGCCTCGCGCCTGGTGCCCGATGGTTACGCCATTTTAAAAAAAGAAGGCCTGCTCGGGCCCAAACACAATATCGTCCACGGCAACTACCTGGGCGATGATGAGCTAGCCCTCATCGTCGATTCGGGCGCCTCCGTCACAGCAACCCCGCCCGTCGAAATGCAAAAACACCCGGCCCAATCACTCTGCGGCCGGGTGCTGCGGTTAGGGGGCAAACCCTCCATTGGCGCCGATATTGAAATCTACGCCGCCGGCGACATGTTCCACACCATGCGCTTTGCGCTCCAGAGCCAGCGCATTTTCGACAACGTGGCCTTTGCCGCCTCGGGCACCGCCGCAAGCGCCAAGGAGGAGAAAACCATCCTCCCCGCCTTTGAGGCGCTCGCCTGGGCCACCATCAACAATGCCCGCGCCCTTGGCATGGAGAGCCGAATCGGCTCAATCACCCCCGGCAAGCAGGCCGACATTGTTTTATTGCGCACCGACAGCCTCAACATGATGCCCGTGAACGACCCTGTCCAGGCCGTTGTATTCCAGGCGGGACGCGAAAATGTGGATACGGTTTTTGTGGCAGGAAAAAAAATGAAGGAAAATGGAAAGCTCTTGCGAGCAGGGGAAGAACTATCGAGTTTAAAAGAGCGCCTCTCAGCCTCGGCCGAGAGATTGCTGAGCCATAAAAACGGCTAGGACGCCTTGTACTCCTCGGCTCTCATCACCTTTGGAGCCGGTTTCGAGTTCAATATCGATTCAATGCGTGTCACAACCTTGGGAAGACTAAAGGGTTTGAGGACAAAATCGGTAGCCCCCGATTCTATATATCCCCTGATAACATCTGCCGAGGATTTTGAACTCATCACCATGTATTTAACACTGAGGCCAAGGTGCCCACCCACCTGCTCAAGTATTTCCAACGCCGTTGTGTCCTGTAAATTCTCGTCAATTATGGCGAGATCAAAGATATCTTTTTGAATTAAATCGAGAATATGCTTTCCGTTCACCGACATGATCACATCGTGATCAAAACGCCTGAGCGCAGTGCCGAGCAAGTGGCGCAACGTTTCATCGTGGGCAGCTATCAAAATATTAGCCAAGTCCTTGACACCTCACGAAATGTTTAAAATAAAAAAATTAACGCTTCAAACCTGTGTATCTACGACTTGACCCGTTGCAGCCTCGGGAGGCGCCGAAAGGGCGGGGGCAGCTTCTGGCTCCGAGGCAGCCTCGGGCTCAATCTGCGTCGAAATATTTTCCTTGGTCGGCAGAGCAGGAGCCGTAGTGGGTATTGCTGTAACTTCAATCATAATTACCTCTAGTACCGTTAAATAAACTATTTGTATAATTTAAATAATTTCGAAATATATGTCAAGCTCTCCTTCATGCTAAATTTATCGTTTAATATCAATAACTTACAATTATTATTCGCACACCTTGAAGTTCCGATGCCCATAAAAGCGAAAACAGCCATTCCATTCCCTCCATTTTTAATCGGTAAGCGAGATAATATCTGAAGAAAAAAATAACCACCCCTGGTCGCCTACCAGAACCAAAACTCGACAATAGTTGGCAATCGCTCTGAATACGGCAAAAAAATTGTTCCGCAAGATTCGATACGGGGCTCCTAAAATTCAAGCTGCCGTTCAATCAGGGAATAGCGTTTTAAAAAAAATTAAAATACGGTGATTCTGGTGCGTTTTGCCACATGGCCTGAGGCGCTCCTTCATGTTAATGTTTCGAAGTTTTTGGCCGTTCCAATAACCAAGCCTACATTTCCATAGACGAATATTTTCATCCTCAGGAGTCATCGATTGAGATATATTCGACCTAACTTGCGTGGACGCCTCTCCAGGGCGGCACGTCTTTTGATTCCCATTTTTCTCGTGGTGATGCTGGCCATTGTTTCCTCATCTCCGGCTTTTGCCCAAGACAAAGAAGAACAATCAGAAGAAGAGACAATCGACCCTTTCGAGTCGTTCAACCGGACGATGTTTGATCTCAACATCATTCTCGATAAAGCCATCGGGCGCCCCTTGGCCGAGTTGTACCAAGCGATATTGCCTTTCGAGGCGCGCGATTCGATTCGAAACTTTATCCGCAATCTTTCCTCACCCGTCGTCCTGGCAAACGATTTACTTCAAGGTGAAGGCGAGCGTGCCAGCGATACGACAATGCGTTTTTTGATTAACTCCACCCTCGGGATCGGCGGCCTGTTCGACACCGCCTATGACATGGGGTTCAAATATCATAGCGAGGATTTTGGCCAGACACTTGCCGTCGCTGGCATTAAAGAGGGGCCCTATCTGGTGCTCCCCATTTTCGGGCCCTCGAACTTTCGCGATGCTGCGGGCAAGGCGGTTGATTCGTTCCTCGACCCCCTGACATATATCGCCGCCCACAACGACGCAGAGTTGTGGCTTTACGGAATGCGCGGGACCCAATTTGTGGACTTCAGGGCCCGCAACATCAAGACACTCGACGATTTGGAGCGAGATGCGTTTGATTATTACTCTCTCATCAGAAGCATCTACATCCAGCACCGCAATAGCGAAATCCTGAACGGCCGCGAGAAGGGCAAATAGCGGCTTCGGCCCGGCATCTATTCCATTTCCAGAGCGGCCAGCCTCGCCCTCGCCCACACCCGCTCAAACCCTCCGGGCAATTTATTTCATCTTCCGTCAAATCCGTAAAAGCGCGGGTGAACAGCCCCGCCCATATGCGGTAGAATCCCCCACCGGACATTCATGCACGAGGGAGCCCCCGCATGGCGAATAAAGAACACCTCGACATTCTGAAAAAGGGAGTGCCTGCCTGGAATAAATGGCGGGAGAATAATCAGAAGATTCAGCCCGACCTCAGCGAGACGAACCTCAGCGGGGCGGACCTCGGCGGGACGGACTTAAGCGGGACAAACCTCAACGGAGCGAACCTCAGCGAGGCAAAACTCTTCGGAGCGAACCTCGGCGTGACGGACCTCAGTGGAGCAAACCTCAACGGAGCGAACCTCATACTGGCGAACCTCATCAAGACATTCCTCAACGGGGCGGACCTCACTACGGCACTTCTAGGTGAAACTATTTTCTCCGATGTAGATTTAAGCGAGACCGATGGACTGGATGAATGTCAACATCTTGGCCCAAGTACGGTTGACCACCGTACCCTGATGAAATCCGGCGCATTGCCCCCGAAATTTTTACGGGGAGTCGGCCTGCCGGAGGATTACATTCAACTTCTCCCCTCCTTCCGAAACGAGCCCTTCCAGTTTTACTCCTGCTTCATCAGCTATTCCGAAAAAGACCGGTCTTTTGCGGAAAGTCTTTATGCGGACCTTCAGGCGAAGGGCGTTCGCTGCTGGTTCGCGCGGGAGGATTTGAAGATTGGCGATAAATTCCGGGACCGAATCGATGAGTCCATTCGGATTTATGACAAGCTTCTTTTGATTTTTTCAAAAGACTCGATTGCGAGTAATTGGGTGGAATCAGAAGTCGAAGCCGCTTTTGAGAAGGAGCGAAAACAGCCGGAGGATAAAAAAGAGACCGTTCTTTTTCCCATCCGACTAGACGGCGCGGTGAATGACACAGATGCGGGCTGGGCCGCTGACATCAGGCGCTCGCGCCACATCGGCGATTTCACCAACTGGAAAGACCACGACAGCTATCAAAAGAATTTCGAGCGCTTGATGCGGGATTTAAAAAGCGAGGGAGAGGAAAACCCCTGAGGAGCTACGATCAATAAACAAGCTCCGCCAGCCCCTCCCCTGAAAATATTACGCCGCTACGCGGCAAGACTTTGAGAAAGCGCCTTGGGAGTGGTACAAATCAGAAATCGGGCCGGGTCTTTGGCCTGACTCCAAAATATTGAATACTGTCTGAGCGCCCGAGCATGTCCTATGCGCCTGCATCAAAGCAGGCAGGATCAAATTCGCTCCATCATGGGGAATACAGAGCATGAGCATTCATCTTATCGAGCGCAAAAACCGGGTATCAGAGCTTCTTTTCGAGATTGAGGCGGTCCATTGCAACCTCGATGAGCCTTATATTTTCACCTCGGGCTGGGCCAGCCCGGTCTATGTGGATTGCCGGAAAATTATTTCCTCTCCCCGCCAGCGCCGCGAGATTATGCAAATCGCTGCCGAGGAAATTGACACGAACATCGGACGGGACGCCTTCGATACCATCGCGGGCGGGGAAACGGCAGGCATTCCTTTTGCCGCGTGGCTCTCGGACTACTATTACGAGCCGATGATCTATGTTCGAAAAGAAAAAAAGGGTTTTGGGCGCAAAAGCCAGATTGAAGGAGACCTTGAGGAGGGGCAAAAAGTGCTTCTCGTCGAGGATCTGGCCACGGACGGCAAAAGCAAGGTGAATTTCTGCAACGCCATCCGGGAGGCGGGGGCCATTGTGGACCACTGCATCGTCGTTTTTTTCTACGGTGTTTTTCCCACCGCCGAAAAAATTATATCCGATGCCCAGATCACGCTTCACGGCCTGGCCGACTGGCGATCTAATCTAGAGGTGGGCACCGCCAAAGGTTATTTCAACGCAGAGCAATCGGCTGAAATTAAGAAATTTCTCGACGAGCCCGAAGTCTGGTCAAAGGCGCACGGCGGCGTCTAGTTAAACCTTAGAGAAAATCCTTCACATCCACCGTTTTGCCGGTTCGCGATCAATCCTCCGGAGGCTTCCCCCGCTAGGGCATCTCGTCCTCGAGCTTGGCGGCCACGCCCTCGGCATAGGCGATAAGTTTCCCGGCGTCTGCGCCGGTGAGTTTCTTGCCGCGCTGGGCTTCGGCCTCGGCGATGAAGGCGCCCAGCATGCCCGCCGCCGCCTTGAGGTTGCCTTTCTCATAAGCCGCGCAGAGGTTTTTCGCCTTGGCCAGCAGGCTGTTCGCGATGCCGTGGGGAAGGTCCATCGATTCCAGTACGTCCGAGAGCCCGCACGCCGAGTACAGATTGCCGACCAGCGGAAGATGGTCCGTGTTCCCGACACGGAGGAAATAGGGTACATCGCAGAGCGCGTCGCCGTCGGCGTCGGTGCAGTTGTCCGAATAGCCGCTCCCGTCGGGCTTGGACCAAAGGTTGCCGCCAAGAAAGGGCCCGCCGGCGATGTTCGTTCCCGGGGTTTTGGGGACGCTCCACTGGTTGGCGTAATAAAAGTAGTTCTGCAGAATTCTGAAGTTCCGGGGATTGCGGAAGGCGTTGTTGTAGATGAGGTTGTCTTCCGCAGCGCCTTCTATTTGGATGCCCACGGGGTTGTCGGTCACGGTGTTGCCGGAGATCTCGTTGCCGATGCAACCGGTGGGTCTGGCGCAATACATGCGGATCCCGACCTCGCCGCTGTTCTCGATCGTGTTGTCTCGCACGGTGTTTTCGGCCGCGAAGGTCAGTCCTATCCCTAAACGGCTTCCCGAGATTGTATTGGCGGTGACCTGGTTGTCGATGCCGATGATTTCGCCGAATTCGGTGACAGCCTTGCCGGAGGAAATATAAATGGAGGTGCCGCTGTTGGAGACGAAGACATTCTCCGAGACCACATTGCGGGAGTTATGGTGCCAGAGCGAAACGCCAGACCCGGTCGATTCGAATCGGTTGCCGGAGACGACGTTGTCGTGGTTGCGCAGGAAGAAGCGGATGCCAACAAACGAATTGTTCACGAAGGTGTTTCCGGAGATGGTGAGGTCGTGGTTGCCTCGGCGGATTTCCGCCCCATAAATGTTGTTTTCAAGACGGTTGTTCGTGATTTGGATTTCCGAGGCGAAGTAGTTGACGTGAATGCCGAAAAAATAGTTCCGGATGGTCAGGTTCTTGATGGTCAGAAAATGCGCCCTGCCAACCCCGACGCCGGTGCCTGAACCGGGTCCCGTCATGACGTGGCCGTTTCCGTCGAGGGTGATGCCATTCCCTCGGAACGAAATGGAGGCCGAGGTGTCGGCGGTGAGGGTGCAGGTCAGGGTGGCGGGGTCCCAGTTGCCTATTTCGTGGCAATTTCCCCCTGCTAAATCAAGAGTGATGGTCTGGGCCGTGGCGGCGGGCGGGGCGAGGAAGAAAAGGCCTAGGGAAAGAATGATTCCAGCGAGCAGGTTGTTTTTTTTCAGCATAACGCCGCCTCCGATTTAAATAGCGAAAAAGTTGGTTTTTTTGCGGGGGAATCCCCTTGAATTATTAGGACTATTTAATCCTAAATATAGGCTGCCATTTTCCTTTTTTCAACTAAATTCCCATATGGCTCCATGGATAAAGGGTTCCAGCACTAGAAAACGCTACGGTTCTTCTTCAAAATCCCCGGAGAGCGCCCGAAGCGTGGACAAAATGGTCTCTCCAGCTATTAGACGGATAGCGGTTCATTTTCGCCCGCTCCCACATGTAAAATAAACAATTGTTAAAAAATACGCTGCGCCCTCACCCGGTTTTCCGGAATTTCCTGGTGAACATCGCCCCCCGATTCTAGCCGCGAGGAGACAAGAGGACAAAACCGCCCCCGGTCTCGCGCCGGTGGGCGTCATGTTGGACTCGGGAAAGAATTTCCTGTTTGTTTTTAAGAAGTCATCCTGAGCGGGAGGGAAGGATCCCGGTTCTGAATTCCCGGAAAACCGGGATACTTCGCTTCACTTCGCGGATCCTGCCCCGGGCGAAGCCGAAGGGCTCGGCATGACAGCCCGAAAAGTCCTTACCAGCTCATTGGCGGGAACTTACCCAGAAGCGTCCGTGCCCTTTATTCCCCGGCAGCCAGGCCGCGGCCGTCTAGAGAAAATCCTTCACATCAACGGTTTTGCCCGCGCGCGAGCTTTCTGCTGCGGCGTATACGACGGCAAGATCTTCATAGGCCACACGCCCATCCACCTCGGGATTGCGATCCTCGCGCACACAGGTGGCAAAATCCTCAAGCGCATCGCGGAACATATCGCCCTCCGGCATATCGAGAACGGTTTTCTCGCCCAGCGGTTCGCGGTCAATGTGGAGGCGAATGGGCTCGGGGGCCTTTGAGGGGTCGCGCCATTGCTGGCCCGTGATCCTAAAATGCGCCACGGCCTTTGTCCCGTGAACGTTCATGTGGAACGCCCAGGGGCAGGCCCATCCGCCGCCGGTGTAGGAGAGGATTCCATTTTCGTGCTCCATGATGATCATCGCAGAATCCTCGACATCTGCGGTGGCGTAGGTTCTCTTCATCTTTGCGGTGACGTTTTTAATCGGGCCATAGAGATAGCGGAAGGTATCGATATGGTGAATGGATAGCTGAATCGCAACGCCGGTCGGGTTGAGTTTGGCGTCAGAGCGCCACATATCGGGATTCAGCTCCAGGCCCCGCTCGGTGCAAAAGTTGCTCTCGCTCATTGAGATGTCGCCAATCTCGCCTGAATCGATCAATTCCTTGAGGCGGCGGGAAACGGCCAGGCGCCTTGCGCTGTGGCCAATCGCCAGACGGGTGCCAGCCTTCTCGACAGCCTCGACGATCTTCTTGGCATGCTCAAGATTATGCGCGATGGGTTTTTCGCAGTAGACGTGCTTGCCCGCCGCCGAGATCGCCTCGATATGCTCCATATGATTAAAATTCGGTGTGGTGACAATGACGGCCTCGACCTCATCGTCATTTAAAAGAGCCTCGAAACTCTCGGCCTCGCGCGTGCCATAGCGCTCCATGAAACTGGCTCTTTTCTCGGCGGTGCGGCTAAAGCAAGAGACCAGCTTGATATTGCCGCCGCGCAACGCGGCATCGGCCAACACATTTGCCCAGCGCCCCAGGCCCATTGAAGCGACTCGAACAGGTTCAAAAGACATTACGTACTCCTAAGAATAGTTTGATAGATCGTGTTTTGAAACTAATCGTCCGCCAAGAAAATCGGAAAACTTGAACCGGGGGCGATCAGGAATTCGAACCGGGGGCGAGGTTACCATTTGCCGAACACGAGGGAAACACGATGGCAGCACCAGAGAAGCGGAGGGAAGAGGGGCCAGGGCAAAGGGTGGGAGAGCAAGAAAATCCATCAAAATGACCCTGTCAAGTATTTGGCAGAGAATTTCCAGCAAAACCTAACCAGTTGAATTTGTGATAAGTCTCGCGACCTCATCCACTCAGGGCTGGCCCGCGTGCCGAAAGGCGCTTTCCCGCCTAGGGTTCTTTATCACCCGAATCTAGTGGCAAGGAGAAAATGAATTTACTTCCCCCTCCTTTTTCGCTCTCCACCCAAATGCGTCCGCCATGGAGATCAATAAGTTTCCTCGATAGGCTCAGACCGATGCCCAGCCCACCGGCCCGTCTACTGTAGCCGCTTTCGAGTTGTTGGAAACGCTCGAAAATATTTATTTGCTCCCTTGAGGAAATGCCCATACCTTGATCTTGAACACTTATCCACAATTCATCGCCCACCAATTGCGAGACAAGTCTGATGAGGCCGCCCTCGAGTGAGTACTTCACAGCGTTCGACAAAAGATTATTGAGAACCTGCTTGATGCGCACCAAATCGCACCAAATCGAGTCGCATCTGCTATCGTGCTCACACAAAAGCGTAAATTCCTCGGAGAGTTGAGGCTGCCAAGCATCTGATATTTCAGAGAATAGAGCGCTGATCGAGATATTCTCCCTATCGATTCGCACTTTACCCTCCTCGATTCGATCAAGATCTAAAATCCCCTCGATGAGACGTGTCAGATAAAGACCCGAATCCTTTATGTTGCCAGCGAGCATGCGCGCTTTCTCATCCCCGCCCTGGCTCAAGAGAATATCGCTGAACCCCACGACGGCGTTGAGCGGCGAGCGCAGTTCATGACTCATATTTGAGAGAAACTCACTTTTCGCCCTATTCGCCGCCTCCGCCTCGTTTTTCGCGCGCACCAACTCACCCTCGGCCCGCTTTTGCTCGGTCAGGTCTTTGTGAATACCGGCGTTAGCAATATTGGTGCCGTCCTCCCGTCGAACGGGAGAAAGCGTCATACTGACAGGAATGATTGAGCCGTCCTTATGAACTCTCTTGGTTTCAATCGTTGTGGATTTACCACCCACGAACATTTCGGCGTTGAGGCGAGTCGTTTCCTTTCTGGCATATTCAGGGATGATGATGTCCACCGAGCGGCCAAGCATTTCCTCACAATCGTACCCATATAACGTTGTCGCGCCCGAGTTCCAAAGGATGACTCTCCGCTCCTGGTCAACGATAATAATAGGGTCAGCTGAGTCTCCCACAACGCTTTCGAGAAATACCCGGCTCCGTTGCGCCTCCTCATGCAAGCGTGCATTTTCAATCGCAATAGCAGCCTGATCGGCGAGCGTCGTCGCCGTGCGAACCGCATCGCGGTCAAACTCGAATCCGGTTTCTTGTCGGATGTTCAGCGTGCCGATGATACGCTCCTCCAAACTGACCGGAACACACATCACCGCTCGCGATTCGTTTGCTAGACTTTCCGGGATAATGCCTTTGCGAAATTCAACGGTGTCCGGATCGTTGAGCAAGTCCGAGGTGGCGAACGCCTCCGCACCCTTGAACACCATTCCGGATATGGAACCCTCAATCGGAACAAGTTCCGCCAACCTCACCCCATCTAGTCTTTCCGTCGAGGCAACCAGTTTCATGTACTCACCCTCGCGCATTCGGAGCCTAGCGACCCCCCCGAACAGCTCGGCCGAAACTTCGACGACAGAATCCAGGACCTCGGAAAGTGCCAGCCCTCGCGTGAGACGCCGTGACATCTCAAGAAACGAGGTGAGCCGCTGGCCTCTTAACTTCGACTCATTCTGTAACATGGCGTTGCGAATGGCCGGCCCGAGATGGGAGGCAACTGCCATGAGCATTTCTTCATGCGCTGAGGTGAAGGCGCCTAGCTCAAGGCTACTAAGACTAATGTGAGCGATACAGATGCCATCCTGAATAATCGGGATATTCAACGATGACCTAAACCCGAATCCGGCCATCTCCTTGAACAACGGCACATCTTCATTGCGGATATCCTCTATGCGCAACGCCCGTTTAGGCTTGTATATTTCTCTGTGAACCCATTCAACGCTTTCATCACCAGAATTTTGGTAAGGCAATAGCACCATATCCGAGTCCACGTGGAGATAAACATGACGTTTTCCGTTATCCTCAATTCGGGCGATGATGCATCTATCGCAGGGCACCACGCGCCTGAATTCTTGAACAATTGTCCTAAAAATATCCTCGGGCTCTCTTTCAGAGCCCACAACTCGGGAAATTTCACCAGCGATTTCCAGTCGTTCTGTTCGTTCCTGCGATGTCCGGTAAAGAAATGCATTTCGAATTGCAGGCCCAAGACATTCTGCAATGTCTATAACAAGTTTCCGTTCCTCTTCACTGAACTGATTGACTTCCTTTCTGGTCAATCTTATATGCGCGATACAATTGCCATCCTGAAGAACCGGAACAATCAGAGCACTCCTATGCCCAGCCCTGGCATGTCGGCTCTTCACCCACCTAGATTGAAAAATATCGGGTACATATAACGGCAATCCGGTTTCATAAACTTCTTTCGACATAACCCCAGCCCGGATGTCTTCGTTTGAGGGCAAACCCATCGGCACATCGGTTTTTTCATAGTAATGATAATAAATTCCATCCGCCAAATTGAATTTCGCTATCACCAGGCGATCGCACGGAACCGCACGCTCAATTTCAACGGCGATATTTCGAAATATTTCGCTTGGTTCAAGAGATGATCCTGTGTTTTTGGCGATTTTCCCGAAAATTTCGAGTCGGCTCGCCCTGGCTTCAATGTCGGAGAGTAAAATTGATTTTTCTATGGCTATCGAGGCAAGTCCTCCAAATGCCTCTGCGATAAGCCTCTCATCAGAGCTGTAGTTGCGCTCTGACATATGGTGCAAAACAAGCGCCGCATACGACTCCCCCCTGACGATGAGCGGAATACCACAAACAATGCGGGGGGCAATCCGCGCCCAGACATCCGGCGCAAAAACCTTAGATTGATATAAAGGCAAGGAGAAAATTTCAATTTTTTTATTACGGAGAACATCTGCAACAAACGGTTCTTCATTCGTTTCTTTCAGGATATCGAGAAATTCCTGCGGGACTTTGTGAGAATAAAGAACTTCCCTTTTATAGGATCCATCGAGGCGTATTTTGATGACGAGTGAGCGCTCGGCTCCCAAAACTCGACAAGCCTCCTCACAAATAATTTTCAAAATTTTTGAAAGGTCTTTTTCTTGAAGAATTTTTTGGACGGTAGCGCTGATGGCAGAATATACGATTGCCGTTTCGGCAGAACGATGATCAGAGGTCGCATGAATAGGAGGTGTCCCAATAGACACCTCAGGCGGATTCATGATTATTCCCCTTCAATCGGGAATCAGCACTGAAATGTGGAGTCAATGAAATTACAATTAACATAAACCATTAAAAATTAACACTTTAATCATATTTCAAGATAGTACACGACAGAGGGAACGGCAAGTATTTTAATTTATAACACCCGAATGCACCGCTAGTAGGATATTCGGTATATTGCTCCTGCAAAATCGTCGGACACGAGCATCGCACCATCAGGCATAAGCTGTATATCAACGGGCCTCCCCCAGGCCTTCCCTTTCTTGAGCCAACCACTTGCAAAATTTTCATAACTTACAGGCCGTCCGTTATCGAGCCGAACGAGTCTGACTCGATACCCTATCGGCGTACTTCGATTCCACGAGCCGTGCTCGGCAATGAATATTTGTCCTCGATAGCGGGGAGGAAACATATCCCCCTTGTAGAAGCGCATTCCAAGGGAGGCAACATGAGGCCCCAGCTCGACGGCGGGCGGCGCAAATTTACGGCAATCCCTGCCTTGGCCCCATTTCGGATCTAAAATCGATTTTCCATGACAAAAGGGAAAACCGAAGTGCATCCCCTTCTTGGGGGCATGGTTCAATTCATCCGGCGGCAAATCATCTCCTAAACGATCCCGGCCATTATCGGTGAACCAGAGTTCATCTGTCTGGGGATGCCAATCAAATCCAACGGAATTGCGAATTCCCCGAGCGAATACTTCCCATGACTTCCCATTTAAAGAGAGTCTTAGTATCGAGGCATAGGGGGCAGGCGGCCCGCAGACATTACAGGGGGCGCCTACTGGAACATATAGGCGCCCGTCGGGACCAAATCTGATGAATTTCCAACCATGATGCACATCGCGGGGGAATCGATCATTGACGACAACGGGCGCAGGCAGATTATCAAGCCTATCCTCGATGCCGTCATACCTCAATATACGGTTAATTTCCGCCACATAAAGTGAACCGTTTCGAAAAGCCACGCCATTGGGGAAATTCATATTCTCGGCAAGGATCGTGACTTTATCCGCCTTGCCGTCGCGATTAAAATCCTGAACGGCATAAACTCTTCCGCCCCGGCGGGTGCCCACATAAAGCGTTCCGCGGGGACTCAAAGCCATTGACCTTGCGTTCGGCACGTTACGAGCGAAAACGGTGATGCGAAAACCGGGAGGAAGCTTAATATCTCCGAGTGGAAGTTGTTGACCTGCAGCCAACGAAGAGCAGGCGACTATGAGCGCAAAGAAAAAAACACCAAGGATAGAATATCTAGAAATCATGGACCCTACCTCCACGAAAAGCCACGATGAGAAAGTAGATTCAACGATGGGGAGGCGGTATTTAAATGCTGACCTGAAAATCTGGAATTTTCATATCATCGCCGTCATTTCCCGGCACGGCGCACAACTCCTCCAGCGTGGTTTCCGTTAATGTTTTATTGATGGCCTCCTCAAGTTTCAGCCAGAGTTGGCGGCTCCCGCTAACCGCTGGGTTCGTGAAATTCACGGTCCCATTGTCATCACAATCCACCGGCACAATATCCTCCTCGACGGCAGAAAGAAGATCTTTCATCGTGATTTGAGAGGTGGGCATCGCCAGGACATAACCGCCACCGGGACCCCTCGTACTTTTCACGAGATTCGCGCGGCGCATTTTGACGAAAAGCTGCTCAAGATAATGCTGGCTAATATTTTGGCGGTTGGCAATTTGAGGCAGGGGAATGGGATGTGTTTGCGAATGCCTCGCCAAATCAACCATGGCAATGACCGCGTAGCGGCCTTTCGTCGATATCTTCATTCATCCTATCCTTTCAATTCGCACGCCTAGAAGGGGCCTTTCATCGTCACCTAGCCCTCGGCGCTCTAATTGGTGAATACCGGCTCCGAGCCATGCACCAGCCCCTCTTCATCTCGATTGTCTCGAAATAATTTTCCACATGCAGGGCAAGAGGGATCATTTTTAAGTTTTGTGGCGCCAAATTTCCTTTTCCAAAAATCTGCGGTGGCCAGTTTCCCCGCCCAGGCCGGGGCAAAGCCCGCCAGGATGCGCACAGCCTCGCCCGCCTGCGCCATGCCGATGATGCCGGCAATGGCCCCGAACACGCCGGCCTCTGCACACGAGGGACCCTCGCGGCCACCCTCAAGGGCACCAAACACACACCTGTAACACGGTGTCTTCCCAGGAATAACCGTCATCAACTGCCCAAAAAACCGGAGAATGCCACCCGTGACAAGCGGTCGCCCCTCAAGCACACAGGCATCGTTCATACTCAATCTGGCCGCGAGATTATCACTCCCATCGAGAACGACGCCGTAGCCCCTAATGATCTCTGCGGCATTTTCATCGGACAATCGAACCGGGTATGTCCGAACCTCGACTTTGGGGGCCAGAGCCAAGAGGCGCTCTTTGCCGGAGGCCACCTTTGCCCGCCCTATATCCTCCGTGCGATGAAGTATCTGTCGTGCAAGGTTGGAGAGATCAACGGCATCGTCATCAACGATACCGATTCGCCCGACCCCGGAGGCCGCCAGCGCAAGAGCAGCGGGAGACCCAAGCCCCCCGGCCCCCAAAATCAGCGCCGAGGTGCCAGCAAGACCAGGAGAGAGGGGCACCTTCATTCCCCATCTACAACGAGTTCGCCTTCGAGGAAATCCTTTTCATCAGAAGACCACAGGAACACCTTGGCCCCTTTTACCTCCCCCCCCATAACGCTCATGACGATTTGCTCGGCATGCGGAAAAGAGGGGATATCTCCGAAGGGCACTGCGGCATCTTTGTCCTCTTGAGAAAAATAGGATTCCTCATCCGGGTGGCTGTGGAAAATTCCCCGAAGGACCTCCTGGCTGTCTTTGGCTTCTGTCAAAATGCGCTCGAATTCAAAGGGATCGATCAAGTAAGCCCGGCGAGCAGTTCGCGTGTAGGTTGCCGGGTCGCGCTCATGGTATTCATTTTGAACGTTGCGAAGGGGGAGCAAGCGCTTCTCCTCGCTGCCACCACTTCCGGATTCACCTACCGGGGGGCCGACAATGAGCCCGCAACATTCATCTGGATAAGCATCCCTCGCATGTTGGTGCATTACCTCTACCTGCTTTGATGACAAGTGCAACCTTTCTTCTCCTTAACGCATTTCACTGAGATACCGATCGCCGCTATCCGGAAAAATCGTCACAATCACGCCGCGGCCCACCTCCTGCGCCACCTTGCGAACACCCGCGAGAGCGGCTCCGGCCGAATGACCGACAAAAAGCCCTTCCTCATGCGTCAACTGCTCGGCCAAATCATAGCTCTCCTCGGTTGACGCCAAGATCAAGTGATCGTGAACCGAATCGTCGTAAATCTTAGGCCGAATCGCCGTGGGAATATGCTTCATACCCTCAAGTCCATGAAACGAATCCGAGGGCATGACCGCATGCACCACCACATCAGGTTTTCTTTTTTTTAGTCCTCGTCCGGTTCCAACCAGTGTTCCCGTTGTACCAAGACAGGCAACGAAATGATTGATGCGCCCTTGGGTCTGCTCGATGATCTCGGGTGCCGTCGTCTCCTCGTGCGCCCTCGGATTAGCTGGATTATCGTACTGACATGGAAGGAAGTAGGATTCCTTGTCATCCTCATAAATCTTGGCGGCCAGGCGCTGCGCGCCGTCCGAGCCCTCCAGCGCATCGGAGTAAACAATTTCCACGCCATAGGCCTTAAGAGTGCTCTTTCTCTCCTCGCTGGCGTTTTCCGGCAAAACGAGTTTCACCGGAATCCCGAGTGCCGCGCCTATCATGGCGTAGGCGATACCTGTGTTTCCGCTCGTGGAGTCGAGAAGAGTGATGCCGGGCCGCAAGAGACCGCGCTCAAGGCCGTCCCGGACCATCGAAAGGGCGGCCCTGTCTTTCACCGACCCTCCGGGGTTAAACCATTCAGCCTTTGCGTAGACCTCAACCTCGGGGAACTCTTTTTCGAAAATTCGAATCTTCAACAAGGGTGTGTTGCCGATTTGCTGCAGTATGGGCGAATCCTCGATTTTACGAATCGCCTGTGCGGTGATCTCCGTCATCTTGTTTCAATTTCCCTTTACCCCGGGGCAAGAAGAAGGCCATTCTTTAAAAAAAAACCTTCCCGAACACAAAACCCCACTCATCGCCGACCCTAAGCAAAATTGCCGTGCGACAGATCAAATCGGGCCAGCGTGGTCGACCCCACCGATTGCACCTCCTCCAGCAGTGTGCGCAGCGCCTCGAAAGCCAGCATCGAGCCCAGCACGCCCTCGGAAGGGGCCGCCGGAAGTAGCTCTTCAACCGCCTCGGGCGATGATGAATCAAAAATCAAATCGTCCTCATGGCCCGCCACGCCACCGGCCCAGCCGTTTCGGGCGCCTCGGATAACGGGCTTGGCGTGGGACTCAAAACCAGCCACCAGCTTATCCGCCTCGGATGAGCTTCCGAGGAGAATCAGCAAGTCATATTTTTTTGGCATATCGAACGACTCAAACAAAACATCTGGGTTCAGCGCGCCGATTGATGCCTCCGCTCCCGTTCCGTCATAAAGACCGGTTAAACCTTCTAGAGATCCTTCCGTGGATACTTCCTCTCCCCTCTTTGAAAGGGGACACCACCCTATTCGACCAACGCCTGCAGCCGTCAAATACACAGCAGCCACCGACGCTGCGCCCTCGCTCTCGACACCAAAAGCTACCGCAACCGAGGATGCCAGAAGACGCCCCTGCCCCTTTCCCCCTACCTGAGGAAGGAGGATATGACGGCTATAGCGCTCAATTTGAGCCTCGGTTAAAGGCAAAATTCGCTACCGACCTCCGGCAATGGCTGGAACGATAGAAAGTTCATCGCCCGCCTTCACCTCCGTATCCTCTCCCTGAAGGAAGCGGATATCTTCCTGGTTGACATAAATGTTCACAAACCGCCTCAGCTTTCCATCCTCGCCGTAGAGCCTCTCACGCAGCCCGGCGTACTGAGCATCCAGGTTGACAAGCACTTCCTTCACATCGTTGCCTTCGAGTTCCACCGCGTCCTGATTTTTGGTGAACTCCTGAAGTGGCGTGGGGATTCGTACCGTTACTGACATTTCTCGCTCTCCATACTGATGAAAGATCACAATTATCTGAAGTACTGCTCCAGACTGAAATAACGCTCCGCTCCATCGGGCAAAACAACAACAATATTCTCATCGGCAGACATCTCGGACGCCACACGGAGCGCCGCACAAACTGCGGCCCCGCTCGAAATGCCAGCCGCAATACCTTCCTTCCGGCTCAACGCCTTGGCCATGTCGTAGGCCTCCTGATCACCAATCGTCTCAATACGATCAATAATCTCGCGGTTAAGGACGTTGGGAATGAATCCGGCACCGATTCCCTGTATCTGGTGCGGTCCGGGCTCCCCGCCGCTTAGGATCGGAGAGGCTGAGGGCTCGACACCTACCACAAGAGTCTCGGGGCGCTTGGCCTTGAGCACCTCGCCCACGCCAGTTATCGTTCCGCCCGTGCCCACGCCAGCGACAAAAGCATCGACCGTATGCGCCCCCATGTCCCTGACAATTTCCCTTGCCGTTGTGCGCCGATGGATTTCGGGATTTGCCGGATTCTTAAACTGCTGGGGCATGAAGTATTCAGTATTTTCGGCGACAATCTCCTCGGCCTTTAGGACCGAGCCATACATACCTTGATCGCAATCCGTCAATATTACTTCCGCTCCATAGGAGGTCAGGAGGGCATGGCGCTCATGACTCATGCTCTCGCACAGAACAATCTTCACGCTATAGCCGCGCACAGCCCCCACCATGGCCAACCCGATCCCCGTGTTGCCGCTTGAGGGCTCAACGATGGTGCCGCCAGGCTTGAGGAGTCCCCGGTGTTCGGCATCGATCACCATGCTGAGCGCAATCCGATCTTTGACACTGCCGCCGGGATTGGATTGTTCGAGCTTCGCATAGACTCTCGCGCCCTTTTCATCGGGAAGATTGCAGAGGCGCACCAAGGGGGAGCCGCCAATATTTTCGAGAACATCGGGAAGCGCTCGAAGAACCTGAGAAGGTCTACCCCTTGTGCCAAGAGCCATCAAAACCTCGTCGTAGTAAAAGGCGAATATCTCGATCATTAACGATCAAAAAGAGACACTATAATTCCCAATCTATTTTGTCAAGATTTATCCTAAATACCAAGTTCCCATGGAAAATTGCCCGATCCTCCGCTCAACCTCCTCCTATAACTATTTCGCACATATTAAAAAAGGTGGTAGATTTGTCATGTTAAAGTGATACCCTTGAAAGCTATGGTTTTTTCTAGGAAATTCCAATTAAGTAATTGATTTTTAATTGTTAATCTCAACAATACGAGAAAGACGTTACCCACATGAATCACCAACCAAAGGTCCCTGTCGCCCTGTCGATTGCCGGCTCAGACTCAGGCGGGGGGGCCGGCATACAGGCAGATCTTAAAACATTCTCGGCCTTCGGCGTTTTTGGAACGACCGTCATAACTGCCCTCACCTCCCAGAATACTCGGGGGGTCCATTCGACACACCCCGTCCCCCCCGATTTCATCGCCAGCCAGTTCGATTCGGTTTGCACTGATTTCCCGGTAGCCGCCACAAAGGTGGGAATGCTCGCCACCTCGGAGGTCATCGAGGTTGTCGCGAAAAAAGTGGCGGAACACAATCTCACACATCTCGTCCTCGATCCCGTCATGGTGTCGAAAAGCGGGGCACGCCTTCTCGCCGCTGGCGCCGTGGGCGCTATGGTCGATCTTCTTTTCCCGCTTGCCGAAATCATCACCCCCAACACGGAGGAGGCAAGTGATATTCTGGGAATTGATCCCATCACGAACCTTGACGAGATGAAGAATGCCGCCCACCTGCTTTTCAAACTCGGTGCCAAGAGCGTCCTCCTGAAGGGGGGGCATATCACGAAGGGGGCCATCGATGTTTTTTTCGAAGGGGGCGAGCCCATTATTTTCGAGGGCCGCCACATCGACACGCCCAATACGCACGGGACCGGATGTACGCTTTCCTCCGCCATCGCCGCAGGCCTTGCCGGAGGCGAAACAATACGAGAGGCCGTCAAGGGCGCAAAAGAATTCATTCAAGGGGCCATCGAAAACGCGCTTCCGCTTGGGAGCGGTCATGGCCCCCTCAATCACATGTACCGCAATTATCCGGAGAAACTTTCATGAGCGAAAAACCCTACCGCATCAGGCGTGACGAGGCGGCCTCAGGCGATCTTCCCGTTCCAGGCGGCAGAAGCACTTTCCGCATCCTGCTCGATGAGGAAAGCGTGGGCGCCAAGGAATTTGCGCTTCTCGTCAACGAGTTCGACCCCGGCCTCACCTCCAAGGCGCACAAACATGACAATGAAGAACACGGGTTCTACATCATGAGCGGGACGGGCGTCATACGTATCGAGGAGGAGCGGCTTGAAGTATCAGAGGGAGATGCCGTTTTCGTGCCGCCCGGAAAAATGCACGAAATTAGCAGCACCGGAGATGCACCATTGAAGTATATTGTCATCTACTCGCCGCCCGGGCCCAATGTTGCTCTGCGCGAGAAGGGGGCATACGGGCTCGCAGGCGAATAATCGTCCAGCGAACATCAAACTACAAAGAGGTGCTTCAGATGAGCGATAAGAACACCTACATACTGGATGTTGGAGACGGCGGCCGCATTCGGCTGCCCAAAGGGGTGATGGAAGCCCTGGATGTTGTGCCCGGCAATCAATTGAAAATTGAGATTCGCGGAGATTTCATTACGCTGGCGCGCCATCTGGTAAAAGACCCATTCGCCGAGGCCGCCAAGAGGAAAACACCGGGCTTAGGCGAGTTGATGGCGCAACAAGAATCGCGCAAAAAAGAGGCGGCGGCTGAGTTTGAAAAGCGCATCAAGGAAAAACACGAAATTCGGCCCGAGGACAAGGAAGATTTTTGGCGCTAGGCGATTCGATTTACTGCTCCGCTAGCTCACCCCACCTTCTCCGGGCGGGGCTCGCCGACGGACGAGTCGCCTTTCGTCTCCCTAAAGGGAGAATCCTTCCTCAAGCCGAACTTTGGCTGCCTTTCGAAGAATGTCGAGACGACGCGAGAAGAGCAAATTTCGCCTCTGCCCAATCAGTTTTTTCCGAAGAGTATTCTGCTGCTCTCCCAGCTTCGACATATCCACTGTGGATGTTTCGGAGACACGCACCAGAGAAATGGCTCCGCCCGAGCGAATCCGGGCGAACTCACCTTTTTTCAACTTAAACAAACCCTCCACGGCGCCTGCATTCTGTAAAATCGAAGCCGGGGCGCTTCCGCGGGAGAACGCTTTGGAACTGGATACCTTCACGTTCAATTCCTTACCCAAATCATCAAAATTCCGTGTTCCCTTCTTCAACTCATCGAGCCAAACCCCAGATTTCTTATCGGCCGACTGAGCGCTCCTCTCGTTCATCACCCGCTGGCGGACCTGCTCTTTCACATCTTTAAAAGCGGCTTCCTCCGAGGGCTTCACATCAATCAGATGAACGAACATCATGCCCTTGTTTCCGGTTTTCTCAGAGGACAATCCACCTTTTTTCGACAAAGGAGAAATCAGGCTCAAGAATACATCGCCCTCGGGAACCGAGGCCGGCGCACTCTTCAATTCAAAATAACCAGTCTCCCCTTTTCGGAGACCCGCTGGCGGCGTACCTGGCTTTTTATCCTCAAAATTATATCGAACCAATCGCAACTTTTCCTTGGCATCCACCCGAGCCCTCTTGTCGCTTAGCGAAGCTTCAACCTTGGCGCGAACCTTGTCAAAAGAAAGTGTGGCGGCCTCTAGCCGTTTACCCACCCTTATCAAATGAACGCCGAAGGAGGTCTGTATCGGCTCGCTCACCTCCCCCTCTTTTAGGGAAAACACCACCTTCTCAATCTCTGGAAGCATTTGCCCGCGCTCAAAGGTACCCAACTCCCCACCTTTTGATGCAGCAGGTCCCTCGGAGTTCGCCTTGGCTAGATCGGCAAAACTCTCTCCTTCTACAATTTTCTTAAGGACATCCAAAAGCTTACTCTTGGCTTTATCGAACACTTCTTTTTTCTCGTCAGGGGCAACCTTGATGATGATTTGACTGACCGCCGCCGATTCTTTTTGTTTGTATCGTGACAAGGTTTGCCCGTAGTGGGTTTTCAACTCCTCATCTTTGAATGAGTAGTCCTTGGATACCGCCTCATACGGGAGATACCACCATTGCGCCTTGCGTCTCTCCCCTAATCGAAAAGCCTTCTTGTTTTTCTCGTAGTACGCCTTGATTTCCTCTGGCTTAATAAAAATATCGGCGGTCAAAAGCTCCGGCCTCACCGGGAGAATATCCACCCGAATCTTTTCGTTTTCCCAACGATAGGCCGCGTCAATTTCATTATTATTTATTGACGCCCCGAGCCCGATATACTGCCTGAGGCGTGAGGTCGCCAGCGTCCGGCGCTGCAGTTCTTCATAGCGCCTGGGTTTCAGACGATTTTGATCAAGCACCCCCTTGTAGCGAGCCTGATCGAACTGCCCACCGACCTGAAAAGCCGGGGTCTCCTGAATACGAAAAGCGACTTCGCCGTCAGATATCTCGATTCCAAGCCGTTTGGCTTCCTCAAGTTGAAGCTTTTCTTGAACAAGTTGATTAAAAGTGACGCGCCGCAGATTTAACTGCCTCTCAAGCTCGGGCGTGAATGCTGCGCCCAATTGCCTACGCATGGATTCGGACTGTTGAAAATAGCGGCTCTCAAACTCCCTGATGGTGATGGGTGTCTCATTAACCCAAGCCGCCACCCGGCCACCAGAGACAACCTGATTCTGATTCATGGAGAATCCGCCCCAGGTCACGAACGTAAGCGCTACAAACCCCAAGAGCCCCTTCAGAAGCCAGGAATTTCCTTTTTCTCGTAGAAATCGAAGCATTAAAACTTATCTCCCTTACTTCCTTGGCGCATGAAAACACCCTTGGCGCATGGAATTACGATATATAGCAACGCGGCAAAATGGAGTTTGAGGATATCTCAGCCCACAGAGCGCCGCAATGGGTAAATGAAATCAAATTCTCAATGGCCCATTATTATGAAAATACTTTACGGACATCTTGCAAGTATCCGATAAGCCAAATTTCAAAAATCCCCTAACTGTTGGTTATTGCTTGATTTCTATGAACTTGAGTGTTACATATGTTACTCGTTTTCACACAGCACTACCCGTCCGCCCAACGGGATCTCACCTAATATGGTTTTCAAATCGATTTTAGGTCTCTTCTCAAACGACTTGGCAATTGATCTTGGAACGGCAAATACCCTCGTTTACGTGAAAGGCAAGGGGATTGTCCTCCGGGAGCCATCCGTCGTCACTGTACACAGAGAGAGCAAACAGATACTCGCGGTGGGCAATGAGGCCAAGGCAATGCTCGGGCGCACGCCCGGGAACATCGTAGCCATTCGGCCCATGAAGGATGGCGTAATCGCCAATTTTGATATCACCGAGGCGATGCTTCGCTATTTCATCCAGAAAGTTCACAACAGAAAAACCCTTGTTCGACCAAGGATGGTGATCTGCGTTCCCACTGGTATTACACAGGTGGAGAAACGTGCGGTGCGCGACAGCGCCGAGAACGCTGGCGCCCGCGAGGTCTACCTGATCGAAGAGCCAATGGCGGCAGCCATCGGCGTGGGGCTTCCCATCGAGGAGCCCGGTGGCAGCATGATAGTGGACATCGGAGGCGGCACAACCGAGGTGGCCGTAATTTCACTGGCGGGCATCGTTTACGCCCAGTCCGTGCGTGTCGGCGGCGACGAGATGGACGAGGCGATCATCAGCTACATAAAACGCAATTACAATCTTCTCATCGGCGAGCGTACGGCCGAGGAAATTAAGATGTCTATCGGTTCCGCCTATCAGGTCGGCGAGAGAAAAACCATCGAAATCAAGGGGCGCGATCTTGTCGCCGCCATTCCGAAAACAATCGTTGTCAGCGACGAGGAAATCCGCGATTCGTTATCGGAGCCGATAAACGCAATCGTCGAGGCCGTTCGAAGCGCACTTGAGAGCACGCCGCCCGAACTGGCCGCCGATATTGTGGATCGTGGGATTGTCCTCGCCGGAGGCGGAAGCCTTCTTCGAGGTCTCGACATACTCCTTCGAGATGAAACAGGCTTGCCGGTAACGGTGGCCGAAGATCCGCTCTCGGCCGTCGTTATAGGCACTGGACAGGTGCTCGATGAGCTGGATCTTCTCGGCAAGCTCGCCGTCTAGAATATTCTTTTCCCAGAACGTCATCTTTTTGGTACGCCTGCACTCGGAACGTGGGTAAATGCTTCAAATCCTCCAAGAAAGACGAAACGCCACCCTTCTGACCGCTCTTTTCCTTATATGCTTTACGCTGATGTCCCTCAGCGCCCGTTGGCGCGGGGGCACCACCGTATTCGATGAAATGGCCTTGAGCCTAACCGGCCCTCTCATCGAGGCGGCGGCGGCGCCAAAAAGATGGACAGGCAACATCTGGAGCAGCTATGTCGCCCTTCGCGGACTCAGCAAAGAAAATAAACGGCTTGTAAACGAGGTGGCAGCGCTTCGGGGGGCATCCGTCAAAGCGCAGGAGCTTCAATCCCAGGTAGAGCGCCTTGAGGGCTTTTTGAGGGTCGCCAAATCGGCGAAAGGCGAAATACTTCTTGCCCGAATCGTTGGTCGCAATCAGAGCCCTTTCGGAAGAACACTCATCATCGACCAGGGAAAGACAAACGGCATCCTCCGCAACATGGCGGTGATCCACCAAAATGGAATTGTCGGTCGTGTCTTCCGCGCCGGGCACTCGGTAAGCCAGATTTTATTGATTACCGACACCAGAAGCTCGGTGGACATTTTAGTGCAGCGCTCCCGCGCCCAGGGCGTATTCTCCAGCTCATCTGAAAAACAGGGGGAGGTGCGCTACATGCCGGCGGACGCCGATGTGAAGAACAACGATCTACTCGTATCCTCCGGGTTCGGCGGAATCTTTCCCAAAGGGCTGCCTGTCGCGCGGGTAGTGGCCACCTCCATAAATGGCAAGCGCTTATTCAAGAACATTCTGGCGACGCCCTCGGTGGACTTCAACAAGCTTGAGGAGGTCATGGTCATGCTGGTCCCCCCGAAGGAGAGCCCCTGGAGATGACGATTATCTTCTTCCTGTTCGCTGGCGTCGGGGCCATCGTTTTCCAGACCACGCTTTCAGAATATTTTTTCGTCTGGACCTCGGCCCGCCCGGACGCCATGCTTCTCGTCACCCTCTACATAGCCATGCGGCGGGGAAATGAAGGCGGGCTGCTCACGGGCTTTGCCATGGGACTCCTCCAGGACATCCTCGCGGGTGGTCTTCTGGGGGCCAACTCCCTGTCCAAGGGGCTCTTGGGCTATTCAACCGGCGGGCTGGTGCGGGACATCGCGGGGCGCAACTGGTTTTTCATGATGACGCTGGGCTTTTTCACAACCGCGTTCGACGTCGTCCTGTGGGCCCTGCTATCGCTGATGTTCCAACCGGACATAGGGATATCCGCCGACTATTGGTATGCCTCCCTAAAAACTATTTTTCTCAACGCCATACTGGCCCCGGTCTTCATACACTTGCTGAGCGGCATCGAGGACAAGATCATTCCTCAATCCATCGGCGTTCCGTATCCCAATCGCTCCTGAGGAATTATGTACGGCTCACCGCTTCGAAAAAATGCGGAAATCCCCGAGGAAATCCGCACCCGGATACGAATCCTCTCTGCGGTGGCCGCCTTGATTTTGCTCGGTCTATTTTTCCGAATCTGGAATCTGCAGATCATCAATGGCGACAAATACCGCTCCCTATCGGAAAACAACCGCATCGCCTCGCGGGTCGTTAGAAGCCCCCGGGGCGTGATATTCGACGCCGAAGGAAAAGTCCTGGCCGACAACCGTCCCTCGTTCAACATCTATCTCATCGAAGAGGACACCACGAACCTCAAAGAGGAGATCCGCCTTCTCGCCGTCGCAACGGATCAACCATACGAGAAGATACGGCAGAGGGTTCGAAAGTCGAGCCCCTTTCGCCCCCTTTTAATCAAAGCCGATGCAGATCGCCGCTCCGTTGCCTTCATCGAGGAGCACCGCCCCGAATTGCCCGGCGTCTTTATCCAGGTCGCACCGCTACGGCACTACCCTTATGGAGACCATGCCGGCCATCTACTCGGCTATCTCGGTGAGGTGAATGGCCGGCAGCTCAAAAAATTAAAAAAACTCAGCTACCGCCAGGGCGACCTGCTCGGAAAATACGGTGTCGAGTTCTCACACGAGAAACATCTTCGCGGCGAAACCGGCTTCAAACAGGTGGAGGTCGATGCCTACGGGCGCGAATTCAAAGTCGTCAAACCGTTCATCGACAAACCGGGGAACAACATTCAGCTCACGCTCAACTACGGGCTTCAAAAAAAAGCGGAAGAGCTTTTCAAAGACTACGAAGGCTCCATCATCGCCATCGACCCCACAGACGGCGCCATCCTCGCGATGGTGAGCAAACCATCTTTCGACCCCAATAAATTCGCGAGCGGAATTTTGAAAGAAGATTGGCGTGCTCTCACGACAGACCCACTCAAACCCCTCCAGAATCGAGCAACCAGAGGGCAATATCCGCCTGGCTCTATTTTTAAAATTGTCATGGCTTTCGCCACTCAGGCCGAAAAGATCCTTTCCCCCACGGAAAAAATACAATGCTACGGCACATTCCCCTTTGGCGGCAGAGTATTCAATGACTGGAAAAGGGGGGGGCACGGCCCTGTCGATCTCACCCAATCACTCGCCCAGAGCTGCGATGTTTACTACTACCAAGTCGGCAACAAACTCGGCATCGAGCGCATCGCAAGATATTCGAGAATGTTCGGGCTCGGATCGCCCACCGGCTTTGCCCCAAGGGAAAAAGGCGGGCTCGTGCCATCCAATGCATGGAAGAAAAGGCGATTCAAGGAAAAATGGTACCGCGGCGAAACCATTAGCGTCTCAATCGGACAAGGGTTCAATCTTGTCACACCGATGCAGGTGGCCAACCTAATTGCGACGACGGCAAACGGGGGCAACCTTTGGAAGCCATATATCGTGAAGCGGATTTTTGGAAAAAACGGTTCGATCGTCTTTGAGCACAAGCCAACCCTCATCCGAAAAATCCCTCTTGATAAAAAAATATTTCAAGCGGTTCAAAACGGACTCAAGGAGGTCGTCAACGGAGTCAGGGGGACCGCGAAAAAAGCCCGGATCCCGGGCGTGATTGTTGCTGGCAAAACAGGAACCGCGCAGACCGTTCGTCTCGCCATCACCGGAAGAAAGAGAAAACCCGAATCCTTACCGCGCAAATTCCGCGATCATGGGTGGTTCGTAGCCTATGCGCCATTCGAGGAACCAAAGATAGCCGTGGCAATCCTCGGCGAGCATGCGGGACGCTCGGGTTCTTTTTTTGCCCCCATCGCCAAGGAGTTGATTTCGCATCACCTGCAAATCAAAAAATCCAAGAAAGTTCTTGCCTACAACAGCAAAACCCCTACACGACAAGCAGTGCTTCCTAATCGCGCAGCGGAGGCCACTCGATGAGAAGCGTTGATGCCTCAATTACCCCGAAGTCGCCATTTCGGCGTCTTCTCGACGAAGTGGACTGGCTAATGTTAGGGACGATAATCGGTCTTTCGGGTATCGGAGTTTTGATGATTTACAGCGGGATACACACCAACGACAGGCTACTGGCCAATTCCCTCCACTGGAAACAAGCGCTTTGGTCCACCATCGGGCTTACGCTTCTCATCGTTATCCTCTTTTTTGACTACCATCTTATTTCCCGACTTTCCTATTTATTGTTTGCCATCGTCGTGGCGGCGTTGATATTCGTATTTATCGCCGGTCGCGTGGTCTACGGCGCAAAAAGATGGCTCGTATTTGGTCCTCTAAGGGTTCAGCCCTCAGAGTTGGCAAAGCTCGTGGTGATTCTCGTCCTCGCAAGGCATTTCGGAACACGCGAATCCACCGAGCCGCTGAAATTTCGCGATCTCATTTATCCCTTCATTCTCGTTATTATCCCGGTCGGACTGGTGGCCAAGCAGCCCGATTTAGGCACCGCCATGACGATACTCATGATTGCCACCGTAATGGTGTTGATTGTGGGCGTGGAGCGGCGTGTTCTCGTCTACCTCTCGTCCGTGTGCGTCGCTATTTTGCCAATCGGCTGGCTATTTTTAAAAGAATATCAAAAGAAACGAATCTTAACGGTACTGAATCCAGAATCCGATATTCTTGGCGCAGGCTACCAGAGTATGCAGAGCAAAATAGCTGTAGGTAGCGGGGAATTTTGGGGAAAAGGTCTTCTGCAGGGCACCCAGAGCCGCTTGAATTTTCTGCCCGAAAAACACACCGATTTTATTTTCTCCGTTCTGAGTGAGGAACTCGGATTCTTCGGTGGCACGATACTTCTTCTGTTGTTCTGTATCTTCATTCAGAGATGCCTCACCACAGCCCTAAATGCCGCAGACCGCGAAGGTGCATTGATCGCCGCAGGGATTGGCGCCTCATTTTTCATGTATTCAACGCTGAACATCGCCATGACGCTCGGATTATTCCCCATCGTGGGTATCCCCTTGCCATTCGTAAGCTATGGGGGAAGCGCCTCTCTTGCCTCCTTCCTCGCCGCAGGCATGGTGATGAATGTCCGAATCCGGAGAAGAAGTTTAGTCCCGCTTTATCAGTCCTCCTAACCATTTGTTTTTTAATTACTTTTTACTTCACCCACAAATCTGATACATTCGGTAATAGTTGTAAAAGCGGAAGGATTCCGCCAAGATATCGATAGTTGATCAATGGCTAATACCTTTTCCTGCCAAGAACACGGCAGATAATTTTTTTGACGGAGTTAAATGCGTGACAACCAATCCAGTAGATTATTCACGGGATATTTTCCCGTTTGTCGAAAAACCCTCGCGTTACCTAGGGAACGAGGTAAATGTCGTCCGAAAGGACCCGAAGAAGGTTCGTAATCTCGTAGCACTTGCATTTCCAGATAGTTACGAGGTCGGAATGTCGCACAACGGCATTCGGATTCTGTATCATCTACTTAATGAGCGCGAAGATACGGCGGCCGAGCGGGTGTTCATGCCATGGGGGGACTTTGAGGACATTTTGCGCCAAAAAAACGCCCCCCTCGCCTCTTTGGAAAACCGCATACCCGTCCGGGATTTTCACATACTGGGCATCTCTCTTCTTTATGAACTCTCGGCCAGTAATGTCGTGCATATGCTCGACCTCGCTGGAATTCCCCGAAGGGCCTCAGCCAGAGGCTCGAAAGACCCGCTGGTCATCGCAGGGGGGCCCGTGGTTTTCAACGTGGAGCCCGTGGCCCCGTTTTTCGATGCGGTCGCGCTTGGAGACGGCGAGGAAATTTTTCCTGAAATTATTGAGGTTCATGAACAGTGGCGAAACTCCGGGAAGCCGCGCGCGGAGCTATTGAACGAGCTCGAAAAACTTTCCGGAATATACATCCCGGCGCACCATCACCCCGAATATGAAACAGGGGGGGCGCTCAAGGCCTACCGCCACAAATCGGGCAAGCACCGGCAGGTTCTCTCGCGCCTCCTTGAGGATCTCAATAACTCGCCCCACCCGACCAAACCCATCGTTCCATATACGCAGGTCGTCCACGACCGCGTAACGCTCGAAGTGCAGCGGGGCTGCACCCGGGGCTGCCGGTTCTGCCATGCCGGTATGGTCTACCGGCCCGTTCGCGACAGGGACCCCCAGAAGGTCATGGAACTGGCCGAGGAATCACTTCTAAACACTGGCTACGAGGAGATAAGCCTCTCGTCTCTTTGCATCGCTGACTACCAGCCCCTCAAAGGTCTCGTGCCCAGAATGATGGAGCGCCTCGCCCCCATCAACACCTCCATCTCGCTGCCCTCTCTCCGGGTGGGGGCCATGGACCCTGAACTTCTCGCCCAGATAGCCCGTGTTCGAAAAACCGGATTCACCCTGGTCCCCGAGGCAGGGAGCGAGCGGCTTCGTAACGTAATCAACAAGGTGCTCACCGAGGCCGATTTAAATCGCAATCTTCAAGACATACTCGATGCCGGCTGGCCGGGCGTGAAATTTTATTTCATGTTGGGCCTTCCCACAGAAAATTTTGACGACCTTCGGCAAATGGTCGATATGCTTCATGCCTGCTCAAGAATGAAACAAAAAGGCACGGGCGACGGATTCCGCTTTATCAATGTCTCTCTTTCGACGTTCGTTCCAAAGCCGCACACCCCTTTCCAGTGGTTCCCGCAAGATAGCCAGGATCTCATCAAGGACAAAGTCAATTTTATCCGCGAGCGCATTAAAGATCGCCGCATCAAACTGCGCTGGTCCGATCCGAAGAACAGTTTTTTCGAGGCCATCCTATCCAAGGGAGATCGTCGCCTGGCCAACGTCATCGAAACGGCCGTGGACATGGGTTGCAAGTTCGATGGTTGGCGAGAGTTTTTTCAGTTCGACAAATGGATGGCGGCGTTCGAGGCGCATGACCTGGACCCAGAATGGTACGCCTACAGGGAGATACCTACCGATGAGCCTCTGCCATGGGATCATCTCGACTGCGGGGTGACAAAGGAATATCAACTGGCCGAGTGGAATCGCTCCCTTCGAGAAATTACGGTGGGCGACTGTCGCTACGAGTCATGCGGGCAATGCGGAATTCTGGATAACTACAAGGGCGTGAAGTACCACTACGAAAAACCGATGCCGCCCCTTGAGAATCGTCTTCCCCTTATCGGAGATAACAAGAGCGGAACCGGATATGAGCCCGTTGAACTCAGCATCATAAAAGAGCAAAAAATACCTGCCCAGCAAAAAAGCCGGAAATCCCAAGGCCGCAGGCAAAGCGAGCCCTCGGGCCCGGTACCCGTGGGTTTCGAGGATGCCGCCAACGACAATCCCGCGCTTGCCGCCTTGCAGCCAGATGTCCCCGTCAGCCGCTTCCGCTTCATGTTCGAGAAATGGGGCGACATGCGTTTTCTAAGCCATCTCGAAATCCTCCGCACATTCTCCCGCGCCATTCAGCGAGCGGGGCTCCGCGTCGAGCATACCAGGGGATTCAACCCCCATCCGAAGATTGTATTCTCTAGCGCACTTCCCGTGGGGGTGGAGAGCCGAGCGGAATTCGTGGACATACCTCTACTTGAGACCGACGGAGAATTCAGGATTCTCGACGTATTCCGCGCCATCCAAAATGCGCTCCCCGAGGGGCTTCGACCATGGGCGGCCTGGAAACTCGCGCCCGGCGCCAAGGGCGTGGCGAACTCGCTTTTGGCCGCCGTTTATGAGATTAAGATTGAACTTGATGAGCGCAACCCGGCGCACCAAGACAATATCGAGGCGGCGGTTTTAGGGGTTATGGCCTCCGAATCGATAGAGATGTCTCGAATAAGAAAAGGGAAAACAATAATTTTCGATGCCCGCCCAGCTATCGCGGGTCTCGAAACAGGAAAAACAGCACAGGGGGCGGAAGGGAAATCATTCCTTGAACTGTATCTTACCCTTCGGTACGGCGACGGAACCAAGCCGAAGGTTTTCGACATACTGGCCACTTGCCTGGGTCTATCTCCCGAGGAATGTCTTCGGACCCAAATACGCAAGATAGGCGTGCAAAGGAAGGCGGGTCTATCCCGCGCTCTGGAAAATGTCATCTGAAATCATAGTAAATGCAGAACCATTTGAAACCCGAGTTGCGCTTCTAGAAAACGGCGTGGCGGCGGAGCTTTTCACCGAGCGCAAAAGCGAGCAGGGAATCGTCGGCAACGTCTACAAAGGGCGGGTGACGAAAGTTCTCCCCGGAATGCAGGCGGCCTTTGTCGATATCGGTCTGGAAAAAGCGGGCTTTCTCCATGTCAACGACGTGGACACGATTGAGTCGATTGAAAGCTACCGCAAACATGCCGCCGAGCATGTCGAGGAAGACGAGGACATCGACTTTGATCAGCCCTCGGACGATGATGATCGAAACGGCTTTGACCGCCCGAACGGATGGGGCCGACGCCACGGCCGCAGCGAAAACGACAAAAGCATAGAGGAGCTTCTCAAAGACGGCCAAGAGGTGCTTGTCCAAGTCAGCAAGGAGCCCCTGGGCACCAAAGGCTCGCGCCTGACCAGCTACATCACCCTTCCGGGCAGATACGTTGTCTACATGCCCACAATCAGCCAAATAGGCATTAGCCGCCGCATCGATGATGAAACCGAGCGGAAACGGCTTCGAAATCTTGTCCAGCAGTTCCGCCAGCCCGGCGCCGGCTACATCGTCAGAACAGCCAGCGAGAGCATGAACATCGAAGACATCGAGGCCAACATGATGTTCCTCCACGCGCTATGGGATGACATCTTCGAGAAAAGCAATAACGCCTCGGCGCCTTCTCTCATTCACGCCAATCTCAGCCTCATTCAACGCATGGTGCGCGATGTCTTCGGCTCCTCGATAGAGCGCATGGTGATCGACTCGGAGAAAGAATACACACGGTGCCGTGATTTTCTGAGCGCCTACTATCCGCATCTGGTGCCCAAGCTTCACCACTACAAGGGCGAGGAGCCTGTCTTCGACTATTACGGTGTGGAACTTGAGATCGAACGAGCCCTGGGTAGGCGCGTCTGGCTGAAAAGCGGGGGATACATCGTCATCGATCAGACCGAGGCGCTGACCACCATCGACGTCAACACGGGCCGTTTCGTTGGCAAGCGCAGCCCCGAGGAGACGATCACGCAGACCAATTTCGAGGCTGTCCGCGAAATCGTTGCCCAGCTAAGACTCAGGGATTTGGGCGGGATAGTCATTGTCGATTATATCGACATGGAGCGCGAGGAGAACCGGGATAAGATCATCAATGCCTTCAAGGAAGAACTAAACAAGGATCGCTCGCGCACGAAGATCTCAAAAATCAGCGAACTTGGCCTGGTGGAGATGACCCGAAAGCGCGTCAGGGAGAGCCTGGAGCATGTACTCACCGACCACTGCCCCTATTGTGAAGGACGCGGCCGGGTGAAAAGCACGACAACTGTGAGCTATGAGGCGCTTCGCGAAGTGCGGCGGGTGCGCGCTCAGAACCAGGAAAGCCGGAAACTCATGGTCAACGTTCATCCGGATGTCGCCGACCGACTCCTCGAGGAGGAGCGGCCCCATGTCGAGGAAATAGAGGGCTACCTCAATATTCAGTTGGTCATCAAGGCAGACCCGGAGTTGCATATTGAAGGCTTCGAGGTTATCGCCATCTGATTTTTGTGTATTATGTTCTATTGATTGACTTGCCCAGAGGGCTCTTGAGCATGCGTAACAAATTCGCTCTAGCGATACTTCTCCTCGCCCTGAGCGCCTGTGCCTCCGTCCCGGATGAAGAATCCGCCACGACCCCGGCACCCGCAGAGCAGCAACCTGAAACCTTGCTAAGCCGCCAGGTAGTGTCCGCGCAGGAGCAAGGCGCCCGTCTTGAAGTTCGCCTTTCCGATTTCGAGAAAAAAATTGGGACGCTTGGTCAACTGGTTCGTAAACTCGCAAAACAACAAAACGGACTTGAGGAGCGTATTGAGCGTTTACAAAGAACCAGCGGAGCAATTGAAAAAACGCCCAGTGCGCCTCGCATCCAGAAAGCCTCTCGCCCGCGAACCCCAAATAAGAAAACGCCACAGCCCCGGAGAGAGAAGAAAAAATCCACGGCAAAGGCGCGTCGTTTTATTACGACAAAAGCCATCCTAACGGCCCAAGAATCCTACAACATTGCCTACAGGTCGATTCGCGCAAGAAAAAGCGAGGAGGCAATACTTTATTTCAGGAGTTTTTTAAGACAATTCCCCAAGAACAAGCTTGCCGCCAACGCACAGTACTGGTTGGGCGAGAGTTATTACGATCTAAGAGAATATCCGGCCGCACTCGAGGAATTCAAAAAAGTCCTGACCCGCTACCCGAATAGCCGAAAGGGCCCCGACGCCTACTACAAAAGAGCTCTCACCTACCTTCGAATAAAAAATCCGCGTCTGGCGGCTCTTGAATTCGAAAAACTCATCGAGGAGTTTCCCAAAGACAGGCTTACGGAAAAGGCAAAAAAACGGCTCAGAACGCTACATCAAGCAGGAATCAGCACCCAGCGGTAAAATAACTTCATCCATATTTTAATTCGCATTTCCCGTCTAGACCCGCGATTCATCCAATACCTAGTTTCCTATCAGCTTAAAATTCAATGGCTTACCTTTCCTCCCACCCCTAGGCGAAGAACCCCCGGTGGGTGGAGCTAATATAAAAGCCTCTTCGGCTCAATTTTATTCGCCAACTGAAGCTGGAGTTTCGGGGACCGTCAAAATGCTTGAAGATGAGGCGATGGTTAGCTGTTGTCCAGGGATAGAGGGGGTATTTCAGATCAGAGGAGGTCACTCAGAAAAGAATCGTGGCCTGGAATGACCATTTGAGAATACATTATCTTTATTCAAGAAAGCATATGGAAAATGCCGGTTAAATGGAGAGCAATGCCGCATAATTCTGAGTAAATTTATGTCAGCTTTAAAAGTTCCTGTAGAAAAGATTGTCTATTCAAAAGAACCTGAAAATTCGATTGAATATACAAAAAAGATCGATAAGGCGTATTCAAAATACGCAAGAACATATGATGTCGCTGTAAAACTGCTTCCTGTTTGGAAAACCTGGATTAAGACAGTTATCCCGTACATTGAAGGCAAGCGTGTTTTGGAAGCCTCGTTTGGAACTGGATATTTGCTAATGCACTATGCCAAAAATTACGAAACATATGGTATCGACTTCAACGCTAACATGGTCGAAGTCGCCCAAAAAAACTTATCCCGAAAAGGCATAAAAGCAACGCTGCAGCAGGCCAATGCCGAAAAACTTCCTTTTCCGGAGAATTATTTTGACACTATCGTTAACACAATGGCATTTACGGGATATCCAAATGGAAAACAGGCCATGTCAGAATTTTATCGGGTGATGAAAGACGGGGGAAAATTAATCATTGTTGATTTTGATTATCCCTCAGATAGAAACGTATTTGGCTATTGGCTGACAAAATTGATGGAGTCCGCAGGAGACACCATAAGAGATATTCCGAAAATACTTCAAGAGTTTCCTTTTGAATATACGGAAGAAGAAATTGGCGGTTTTGGTAGTGTCCATTTATATGTAGCAAGAAAGTTAGCAAGCGCTTAAACACGGGGGTTGTTTCCCCGCTTTTGGTTGCTTTTATAGTGATCGGCCCAGAGTTATCAAATCTCGTGTTGTTCCGGTTCATTTTGTGAGTTAAATGGTTTGCCGGGCTTTAAATCATGTAAATAAAGCAATTTCAAGGGTTTTTTTGCCCCAATTCATTGCACTTCACTCCCCTTAAGAATTTTTCTCCTTGACATACAACACATCCGCCGTGTTATCAGATAGCAGGTATCCCGTGCTTCGGGATGCCTATTTACCTTTTAAAAGGGCCGATCGACATGCAAGTTATGACCGACAAAATCCATGATTGGGGCCGGGGCATTCCCGAGGTGACTGATGCCTGGCTTGTTCTCCAGACTTTGCCGGGCATGACCCCCGAGCGCCTCCACCGAATAATCGAGATATTTCAAGACCCGGTTGAGGCGCTTCGAGCCCCTGATGAGGAACTGGCCCGTCTGGCTGGCAAAAAAGCCCTGGAATATCTGAAACGCGAATCTCCGTCTGATCAAGCGCGAAAATTACGAAGCCAGGCTCAAAAAGATGAAGTTTCAATTTTCTGCCGAAACGACGTTGAATATCCCGATTCTCTTCAAAATATTTACGCCCCCCCCGGCGCACTATTCGTAAAAGGGCGAATCGAGCCGCGAGATACGCTGGCCGTTGCGATTGTTGGAATGCGAACACCCTCCCCATATGGAAAACGTATGGCCAGAGAATTGTCCGGCGCCCTTGCCGAGCGAGGTATTACAGTAGTCAGCGGCCTTGCTCGCGGCATCGACAAAGAGGCGCACGAGGCCGCCCTTGAGGTGGGGGGGCGAACCATCGCCATTCTGGGATGTGGCCTGAACATCAACTATCCAGCCGGGCATACCGATTTAAGGCGCGATATCGCCAAAAGCGGCGCCGTCATCACGGAGTTAACCAGAGACGCCGCACCCCGGCCAGAGAATTTCCCTCGCCGTAACCGTCTGATCAGCGGCCTCTCCCTTGCGACCGTCGTCGTCGAGGCAGCGCAACGCAGCGGCGCTTTATTAACGGCGCGCCTTGCGATGGAGCAGGGCCGCGAGCTAATGGCGGTGCCGGGTCCCGTCGATTCGGGGCGCAGTTCGGGATGCCACCGCATACTTAAAGAAGGCGCTCATCTGGTGGAAACGGCGGATGACATCATCAACGCCTTGCCCGCCTATGTCTTTGAGTCGCTGGATTCTCCTCCTGTTCGGGAAATTTCCGAAAAATCCATCAAAGACTCAGAGGTGCGGCCCTCGGCAGCCGATACCACCAATTTATCTGCCGAGGAAACAATCATCTTCGAGCAACTCGAAAACGCGCCCAACACCACTGAAGGCCTAACAAAATCAACGAAACTTCGGCCCGAAGCGGTATCGAATATTTTGTTAAACTTAGAGCTTCAAGGTTTATTACGCCAAACAAAGGGTGGTTTATACGAGAGAAGTTAGCGCATTGTTATTGATGCAAAATAAAGTTTATTCAACACAACTGAAAAAAGTTGTAAAACCGGGGTGGAAATTTTGCGGGAAAGAATGTACGACATGATGCGAATTCTCGTGGAGGCGTCTCTTCGAGGCAGTAATGTTTTGGTTGACGAGCGCGAATTGACCCTGATGCTTGAAAATAAAGGGTTCCAGGCGGACGAAATTTTTGAGGCAATCTCCTGGGTGCATCACCTTCCTGGCGCACGGGAAGAATATAATGAGGGCATATATGAATCTGGGCGCGGGAAGGTCATCAGAATTCTGCACCCAGAGGAGCGGCTAGCCTTCTCGCCAGCCGCTCACGGCCTGATTCATAAGCTTTACTATGATGGCGCAGTGGATGAAATACAGCGCGAGGAGATAATTCAGCGATGCATCGATTTGGCTTCCGGCGAAATCGGACTTGAAGAAGTAAAAACGGTAGCCCTGCTGTTGCTTCTAAAAGAACGCAAAGATGCGTTAAGTGAAAATATAATGAAAATCCTGGGAATCGAGATTCCCCCTAAAACGACAGAGAAAAATGGTAAAGAAAACAACTAAAAAGAAAACGGCCAAGAAAAAGAGCACGGCTCCCAAGAATGTCATCAAAAAAGGAGCCAGAAGAAAAGCCGCCGCCAAGAAAGTGGGCACCGCGAAATCCACGAAAAAAACTGCGGCCACAAAACTGCTGATTGTCGAGTCACCCACGAAAGTAAAAACAATCAAGAAGTTTTTGAGCTCTGACTTTGAGATAATCGCCTCAAAGGGCCATGTGCGCGACTTGCTGAAAACAGGCGAGCGCAAGATGGGAATCGATGTCCACGGAGATTTTCAGGGCGAGTACGGGGAAATACCCACCAAGAAAAAAGCCATCAGTGAACTGCGCAACGCGGCCAGGGTCGCCAAGGAAATTTATCTGGCCCCTGATCCGGATCGCGAGGGCGAGGCCATCGCCTGGCATATACAGGAGTTGCTCAAGGAGGGAGGCCATAGCGATGAGATGTACCGGGTTTCCTTTAATGAAATAACCCCGCGCGCCGTTCGAGAATCCCTGGCCCACCCCCGTCTTATCGATCAAAAAAAGGTTGATGCCCAGGAAACCCGCCGCAAGCTAGATAGAATAGTGGGCTTCAAACTCTCAGGGGAGATTTTGTGGAACAAGGTCGCCTTCGGGCTCAGTGCCGGCCGGGTTCAATCGGTCGCCCTCCGCCTGATATCAGAGCGCGAGGCGGAGATACAGGCGTTTGTTCCAAAAGAATATTGGACCATTGCCGCATTCATGGAAAAAACAGGCGCCCAGCCAGGATTCGAGGCGAAACTGCATCGCATCAATGGTGAGGAGCCAGAGATTCCCAACGAAGCCCGCGCCCTTGAACTCACGAAAATTATCGAGAGCGCCGCTTTAAAGATCACGAAGGTCGAGCGCAAGGAGCGCCGCAGAAGGCCCCCTACCCCGTTCATCACCAGCACCCTGCAGCAAGAGTGCTCAACAAAATTGCGTTACGGCGCCAAGCGAACCATGTCCCTCGCGCAGTCTCTCTATGAGGGCGTGAACCTTGGTCGAGAGCGCGGAAATGTCGGTTTAATCACCTACATGCGCACCGACTCAAGGCGGCTTGCACCCGAGGCCATTGATATGGCGAGAAAACACATCACCCAACACTATGGCGCGCCATATCTTCCCGAGAGCCCCCCAGTTTATAAGGCAGCGGAAAATGCCCAGGATGCGCATGAGGCCGTGCGCCCCACGGATTCGAGCCTCACGCCTGCCCTTATTAAAGACCGCTTGAAGCCAGAGCAATTGGCCGTCTACACCCTCATATGGCAGCGCTTCATGGCCAGCCAGATGACACCAGCCGTATACGATCAGACGAGCGTCGATATCATGGCCGATGATTTACTTCTCCGGGCATCCGGCTCCATCTTGAAATTTCCTGGATTCCTCAAAGTTTATCAAGACGACACCCCCGAATCCCAAAACGGGGATGGCGAGGCCGCGAGCAACTCCTCTGGCCGGGATCGGCTGCTGCCGCCACTTGAGAATAATGACCCAATAACCCTCGTGGCCTCGGAGAACACCAGCACCGGCGTGCTCCCCGAGCAGCATTTCACCCAGCCGCGCCCGCGCTACACCGAGGCGGCGCTCGTCAAAGAACTTGAAGAAGACGGTGTGGGTCGCCCCAGCACCTATGCCTCCATTCTTGATACGCTGGAAAAACGCAGATATGTCACGCTGGAGCGAAAGAACCGCCAATTCACGCCCACATCGCTGGGCCTTGAAGTCAACAAAATGATTGTCCAAGGTTTCCCGGAAGAAATCGATGTAAAATTCACCGCCAAGGTGGAAAACGATCTCGACGACATTGAGAATGGCAATCAGGCATGGCTTCCAATTCTCAAAACTTTTTATGAGCAATTCGATAAAAAAATTCAGGAGGCAAAAACCACCCTTCCGAACTTAAAAACGCAGACCGAGGAGATTGGGCGCGAGTGCCCCGAGTGCCAAAATCCTCTCGTTAAAAAATTCAGCCGCAACGGATGGTTTATCTCATGCTCTAACTATCCTGACTGCAAGCACTCAGAGAGCCTGGTGCCCGAGGGCGAGGACGCCGAAACGGACGAAGAGATTGCCCAGATTGAGGAAAAAGCGCCTCCTTGTGAGGACTGCGGCGAGCCCATGCGGGCCAAACGAGGCCCCTACGGGCTCTACCTATGCTGCTCGGTATCACCCAAGGAGCATAAAACCAGAAAGCTTGATGCCTCGGGCCAGGTGGTACAGCCGCCCGAATCAACAGGCATCGCTTGCGCCACTAAAGATTGCAAGGGCGAGCTCGTATCGCGTAATTCCCGAAGGACGGGGAAAAAATTCTACGGCTGCAACCAGTTTCCCAAGTGTAAATATGTCATATGGGATTTCCCCATCGAGCAAGAATGCCCAACCTGCTCGCACCCCCATCTCACGGTCAAAACCACGAAGAAAAATGGCACACAACTTGTCTGCCCCACTAATTCGTGCGATTACGCTATCGAAGCTACCCCCGCCCTTGCCGCTCAGGCTGCCAATGCAAATGGCGCCGAAACAGTCAAAGTAGAAAAGGAAACAGTTTGACAACTAAACTCATTGTAATCGGAGCCGGATTGGCGGGCTCAGAGGCAGCATGGCAAGCAGCAGAGCGCGGCATCGAAGTTGAACTCACGGAGATGCGCCCCAAAGTAACGACGCCGGCACATCACACCGAGGGCTTCGCCGAGCTCGTCTGCTCAAATTCCCTTCGCTCGAACGCCCTGGAAAATGCCTCCGGGCTTCTCAAAGAGGAAATGCGCCGGGCCAATTCACTCATTCTAAAATGCGCCGATGAGTCCCGCGTGCCCGCCGGCATCGCCCTTGCCGTCGATCGTGAACTCTTCAGTAAAAAAGTAACGGACAGTATTGAAAATCACCCAAAAATAACCGTTCGACGCGAAGAGGTTTCCTCTCTCGACGATTCCCAGACAACAATAATCGCTACCGGCCCCCTAACCAGCCCCGCCCTCTCGGCTGAAATTGCACGGCTCACCCAGGGGAAATATCTTTATTTTTATGACGCCATATCTCCCATTCTAAATGCCGACAGCATCGATATGACCACCGCGTTTCTGGGCTCACGCTATGGCAAAGGCATAGAAGATGGCGGGCAGGGCGACTACATCAATATCGGCCTAAGCGAGGAGGAATACAGCGAATTTCATTCCGACCTTTTAGAGGGCGATAAAGTCCCGTTGCGTGAATTTGAGAAAGCCATTTTCTTTGAAGGTTGCCTTCCCCTTGAAGAGATGGCCCAACGCGGCAAAGAAACACTTGCCTTTGGGCCCTTGAAGCCCGTTGGGATCGAGCATCCCGATACCGGCGAAACGTACCATGCCGTCATTCAACTGCGCCGCGAGGATTTAACCGGCGAGTATTACTCGATGGTCGGCTTTCAGACACGCCTGAAATACCCGGAACAAAAACGTATTTTCCAAAAGCTTCCCGCACTCCAAAAAGTAGGGTTTCTTCGCTACGGCAGCCTGCACCGCAATACCTATCTCAACTCTCCAAGGCTGATTCGAAACACCCTTCAGATAAAACGCTATTCAAATATTTTCGTCGCTGGACAACTTACCGGCGTCGAGGGATATCTCGAATCTGCCGCAACGGGCCTTCTCGCCGGCGTCTACGCCGCCTCGACGTTGAACGGAGAGCCTATCGTAGAGGCACCGGCCACCACCTCTCTCGGCGCCCTGACCAAACACATCACCTCGGCGAATCCAAAAAACTTCCAGCCCACGAATATTAATTTCGGCCTATACCCGCCCTTTGAAAAGCGCGTACCCAAGAGCGAGAGAAAAAAACGCATTGCCGATCGCGCGCTAAAGGATATGACGCCGTGGTGCGAGAGCGTGAAACCATAACAAGCATTAGCGCCGCCATCGACAAATTCAAGGCCTACCTGCGAGACGAGCGTAACGCATCGGAACATACCATCCGCGCCTACATGAACGACCTCACCGACTTTTGCGACTTCCTCGCCAATTGGTCGGGAAAAACACTATCGCCTGACGAAGTGGACCCTGTCGCCATCAGATCGTATCTGGGCGATCTCTACCGGCGAGGCCTCCAGGCGACAACGGTAAACCGCCGCTTGTCCACCATACGAAGCATGTATCGATTTCTTCGCAGAGAAGGATATACAGCGGCCGATCCGGCGTCTGAAACACCGTCTCTAAAAACCCCTCACCAGCTTCCAACATACCTGCCGGTGGATGACGCATCGCGACTCATGGATCTTCCGGACATTAATACCCAAGAGGGTAAACGGGACAAAGCCATTTTGGAGCTTCTCTATGGCTCAGGGCTTCGCGTGGGAGAGTTGGTCGCCCTGAACGATGAGGACGCTAATATTCCAGAGCGTCTCGTTAGGGTCCAGGGAAAAGGAAGAAAGGAAAGAATCATTCCGTTAACGCGAAAAGCGGTGGCGGCGATTGAAGAGTGTCTTTCCAGCAGAGCGTCCATGAAGACGACATCAGACAAAGGAAAGCATCGAGACGAGGGGCACCCGCTTTTTCAAAACAACCGGGGCAACAGGCTATCAACGGGTGATATCCGAAAGATTCTGCGCCACTATGAAAAAAAAGGCGGCTTCTCCTACCATTTCACCCCGCATTCACTTCGCCACAGCGCCGCAACACATCTTCTCGAAGATGGCGCCGACCTCCGTTCAATACAAGAGTTATTGGGGCACTCAAGTATTTCCACCACCCAACGCTATACCCAGGTGGACTTTGCCCATCTACAGGCTGTATACGATGACAGTCACCCGCGCGCGCATACGGCAAAGGCTGGCCAGACAGATAAAAAACGCCTTTCGAGGAAAACAAAATAATGACTATGCAAATCCGCTCGACCACGATACTTGGCGTCCGCTACAAGGGCCAAACCGCCCTTGGCGGCGATGGCCAAGTCACGATGGGCAATACCGCCGTCAAGCACGGCGCCGTGAAAATTCGCCGCCTTGGAAGCTCTCAAGTCCTCTCCGGTTTCGCAGGATCGGCCTCGGACGCCATCGCCCTGTTCGAGCGATTCGAGAGCAAACTGGAGGAATACCACGGCAACCTCATGCGGGCTGCCGTTGAGATGGGGAAAGACTGGCGCACGGACAGGGTGCTTCGCCGCCTTGAGGCCCTCCTCGCAGTTGCGGATAAAGAATCGACACTGATTCTTTCGGGAACCGGAGACATTATTGAGCCCGATGACGGCGTAATCGGAATCGGAAGCGGCGGCCCCATCGCCACGGCAGCGGCCAGAGGCATACTCTCGCTTGAGCCGGACCTAACCGCTGCGCAGATAGTAAAGCAGGCGCTCGAAATTACCTCCGAGATTTGTATTTACACGAACAACCATATTTCCGTAGAAGAGCTCTAATGGAAAATCTCACACCAAAAAATATCGTCCAGGAACTAGACCGCTACGTCATCGGACAGGCGGAAGCTAAGCGCGCCGTTGCCGTCGCATTGCGAAACCGGTGGCGACGCCAACAGCTTCCCGACGAGATGCGTGACGAGGTGGCACCCAAAAATATCATTATGATCGGGCCCACCGGTGTGGGAAAAACGGAAATCGCCCGGCGCCTGGCCCGCCTGACAAAAAGCCCGTTCATTAAAGTAGAGGCGAGCAAATTCACGGAAGTTGGATACGTTGGGCGAGATGTGGAAAGTATGATCCGTGATCTGGCCGAGCTGGCCCGCACCATGGTCCAAGAAGAACTTCGGGAAGATAATGCTGCCAAGGCCGAAGAATTGGCCCTTGAGCGTCTGCTGGATCTGCTTTTGCCAAAACCACCCGGGTTCGGCGAAAGCGATGACCTAGGGCAAACCGATGATCCCCTTGGGAAGGAGCATTATGGTCGCACCCGGGAGAAATTTCGGGCCATGCTCCTTGAGGGCAAGCTCGATGATCGTGAGGTGGAGTTCGAGGTCGCAGACAAAGCACCCGAAATTCATCTCATGGGCGGCATGGATATGGAGCAAATGGGGATTAATCTTCAAGACATGCTCGGTGGAATGTTCCCCTCCAAGACAACCAGTCGGCGCATGATGGTCCCCGATGCCTTCAAACTCCTCACCCAAGAGGAGAGCGACAAGATTATCGACCCCGACAAACTCAACTCCGAGGCCATAACGCGCACAGAACAGTCGGGCATCGTCTTTCTCGATGAGGTGGACAAAATTGCCTCGGCCGCCAGCGGACACCAGGGACCCGACGTTTCGCGGGAGGGGGTGCAACGTGATTTACTGCCCATCGTCGAGGGAAGCACCGTTCAAACGAAACACGGACCCGTCAGGACCGACCACATTCTTTTCATTGCCGCTGGCGCCTTCCACATGGCGAAACCCTCGGATCTTCTACCAGAGCTTCAGGGGCGCTTCCCTATTCGTGTTGAGCTAAATTCGCTCGGGCTTGATGAATTTGTGCGGATACTGACAGAGCCCGACAACGCTCTCGTAATCCAATACCCTGCTCTGCTTGAAACCGAAGGCGTTAAAGTTACGTTCACGGACGATGCGGTGAATGAAGTCGCCTCGTTCGCGGCACAGGTCAACGAGCAGATGGAAAACATCGGCGCACGGCGGCTGTACACCATCATGGAGCGAATCTTCGAGGACATCTCGTTTGATGCGCCGGATATGGCGGGCGAGGAGATCACCATCGACGCCGAGTACGTCAAAGGCCGCCTCACGGACGTGGTCGAGAATCTCGATCTGAGCCGCTACATCCTCTAGAAATCAACGCAAATAATTGATTTTATTTAGTTTAGAGATCCACCTCTCAAACACACCACCATCTCTCCCCTAACCCATTGATTTCAAACCCATAAACTTCCCCTCCCGCACCCATTTCCCCCTTGGACATGGCAATCCAGCGGTGTATATTCCCCTCTTTGTTTGGCGGAAGGTGCCCAGAGAGATTCTCGATCAGCCTCCGCTTGAAGTCCCCCACGCGTCGAGCAAAGGCGCAGGGAGCAAGAACATGGACCCGAGAGAAAGAGCCGCAACCCTCGTCGAAGCCCTGCCCTACATGCAGCGGTTCGCTGGCAAGACCGTCGTCGTCAAGTATGGTGGCGCCGCACAGGTGCAAAAGGAGCTCCACGACCCCTTTGCCCAGGACATTATCTTGCTCAAATACATTGGCATTAACATCGTCGTCGTCCACGGCGGAGGGCCTCAGATCGGCGAGACGCTAAAGAAACTCGGCAAAGACTCCGAGTTCATCGAAGGCCTCAGGGTCACCGATGAGGAAACAGTCGGCGTCGTCGAGATGGTGCTCGCCGGCTCGACCAATAAAGGTATCGTCCGCCTCATCAACCACCACGGCGGCAAGGCCGTGGGCCTCTCGGGCTCGGATGCCGGTCTCACCTCGGCCACCAAACTCACCCTGACCCGAAAGGGCGGGGACGGCGAGGATGAACAATACGACCTCGGCCAGGTTGGCGAGGTCAAAGAAGTGAACCCGGACATCATCCACCACCTCGCGGACGGCGGCTTCATTCCCGTCATCGCTCCCCTCGGCGTTGGTGAGGACTCAAAGGTCTACAACATCAACGCCGACTCGGCGGCAGGAGCTGTTGCGGGTGCGCTCGAGGCCGAAAAATTCATACTCCTGACCGACGTCCCAGGTATTTTGGACGATAGCGGCAAGCTAATCAGCACGCTGGACAGGGCCGAAGTGGAGAAGCTGAAAAAATCCGGCGTCATCAAGGGCGGCATGATCCCCAAGGTGGATGCCTGCCTCGACGCCCTTTCCCAGGGCGTGAGCAAGGCCCATATACTGGACGGGCGCGTTCCCCACGCCGTATTGCTCGAAGTATTCACCGACGAGGGAATTGGGACCGAAATCGTCGCCTGATTCCAAAACGCAAAAAAAAAGGAAAGCCGATGTCGAACGCAGATTTGATCGCCCTGGCAGAAAAATACGTTGCCCCCACCTATGGCCGCTTTCCGGTTGCCTTTGTGCGGGGCGAGGGTTGCCGCCTCTGGGACGCTGATGGGAGAGAATACCTCGACTTCGTATCCGGGCTAGCCGTTTGCAGCCTCGGCCACAGCCATCCAGCCGTCACCGAGGCCATACGCAAACAGGCAGGCGAGCTGGTTCACGTCTCGAACCTCTACCACATCGAGCCTCAGATTAAGCTTGCCCAGCGGCTAGCCGAAAATTCGTTTGCCGACAAAGCCTTTTTCTGCAACAGCGGAACCGAGGCAGGCGAGGCGTCGATCAAACTCGCCCGAAAATACTCCTTCAAAAAATACGGTGAGGGTCGCCACGAAATATTGACCTTCGAGCAAAGCTTCCATGGACGGACCATGGCCTCGCTCTCGGCAACAGGGCAAGAGAAATTCCACAAAGGTTTCTCGCCGCTTCTGCCCGGTTTCAGGTATCTACCCTTTGATGATGTCGAATCCGCCGCCGCTGCCATCTCGGACCAGACTTGCGCCATCATGGTCGAACCCATCCAGGGCGAGGGCGGCGTCAATGTCCCCTCAGATGACTACCTCAAGGGCTTGCGGGCAATTTGCGACGCCAACGACCTGCTCCTTATCTTCGATGAAGTTCAGGTCGGCATGGGCCGCACAGGCAAGCTCTGGGCCCACGAGCACTTCGATGTCCAGCCGGATGTCATGGCCCTCGCCAAGGCCCTAGGAGGCGGGACCGCCATCGGGGCCATCGTGGCCACAGATAAGGCCATGGCCTTCGAGCCGGGCGACCACGCGGCCACCTTCGGCGGAAACTATCTCGCCACAGCGGCCGCCTGCGCAGCTATGGATGTCACCCTCTCCCCCGGTTTTCTCGACCACGTAGCCGAGATGGGTGAATTTGCCATGGCAGGCCTTCGTGAGCTGGCCACGCGCCATTCGATCATCAAAGAAGTCAGGGGCAAGGGACTCATCATCGGCTGCGAGCTCGATGGCGATGCCTCTGTCATTGTAGGTAAAGCGCTTGCGGCTGGCATTTTGCTGATCTCCGCCGGCCCTTCGGTCTTCCGGCTTCTCCCGCCTCTCGTCGTCGAAAAGGAAATGATTGAAAAGGTGCTCGAGTTTCTCGACAGCGCGCTAGGGGAAATGGCGGCATGACGAAACGAGATTATCTCTCCGGCCTTGAACTCACTGCGAATGAAACGCTCGGCCTCATCGAGAGAGCCGTCGTTCAGAAAAAAGAAACCAAGGCGGGAAAAACCCACACCTCCCTCGCCGGGAAAAACTTTGCCCTGCTCTTCGAGAAGACCTCGACGCGTACGCGGGTTTCCTTCCAGGTGGGTGTCTCACAACTTGGCGGTAGCAGCTTGTTTCTCTCACCTAAAGATACCCAGCTCAGCCGCGGGGAAACCTTGGCGGACAGCGCGAAGGTTCTGAGTGAATATGTGGACGGCATCATCGTGCGCACGTTTGGCCACGACCGGATTGAAGAGCTAGCCAAGCATGCCTCGGTACCCGTTATCAACGGGCTCACCGATTTGCACCACCCCTGCCAGGCACTCGCCGACTATCTCACCATGCGCGAGCGGTTCGGAAAAACACAAGGGCTAAAAATTGCCTACCTAGGCGATGGGAACAACGTTCTCCACTCCCTTATGCTCGTGGGCGCCCTGATCGGCGTCAACGTCAGTGCGGCCTGCGCACCGGGGTTTGAGCCGGACGACGGGGTGATTGAAAAAACCCGCGAGCTTGCGGCCGCATCGGGGGCCTCGATCGATATCTCAAGCGACGTTCAGAGTGCCACGGAAGGCGCTCACGCCATTTATACTGACGTTTGGGTGTCCATGGGCCAGGAATCAGAATCTGACCGCCGCATGAAGGCCCTCGCCCCCTACCAGGTAAATGAGGCTGCCTTTCGAAATGCCGAGCCTGACGCCATTTTTATGCACTGCCTCCCCGCCCACCGAGGCGAGGAAGTTGAAGACGAATTGATCGACGGGCCGAGAAGCGCGGTCTTCGAGCAGGCGGGAAACCGCCTCTACGCCCAGAAGATCCTTCTCGAGATTCTTGCCGGAGGAAAAAATGCCCTCTAATCCAAAAAAAGTTGTTGTCGCCTACTCCGGAGGGCTGGACACCTCCGTGATGCTCAAGTGGATCAAGGAAAAATATGACTGCGCAATCGTCGCCTACGCCGCCAACGTCGGCCAGGGAGATGAGGAGCTAGAGGGACTTGAGGAAAAAGCCCTCTCAACGGGTGCCGATGAATGCTACGTCCTCGACCTTCAGGATGAGTTCGCGAGCGACTATGTATTCCCGATGCTTCGGGCGGGCGCCGTATACGAGGGAAGCTACCTGCTGGGCACCTCCATCGCACGGCCCATAATTGCGAAGGGGCAGATGGATATCGCCAAAAAAACGGGGGCCGATGCCGTCGGACATGGAGCCACCGGCAAGGGCAACGATCAGGTACGCTTTGAGCTCACCTACCGGGCGATGGACCCGAGGATTCGCGTCATAGCTCCCTGGCGGGAGTGGGATTTTGGCGGCAGACAACAGCTCATCGCCTACGCCGAGGCCCACGGCATCCCCGTTCCCGTGACGGCGGAAAAACCCTATTCGATGGACCGCAATCTTCTACACATCAGCTTCGAGGGGGGCATTCTTGAGGACCCCTGGGCCGAGCCGCCCGAGGACATGTTCCGCCTCTCGGTTTCCCCTGAGAAAGCCCCCGATACGCCTGCCTATGTCGAACTTGGCTTCGAGGCAGGCGATCCCGTGTCGCTCCAGGGGGAAAAACTCACCCCGAGGGTGCTCATGGAAAAACTCAACATAATCGCTGGCGAACACGGCGTCGGTCGAGTGGATCTGGTGGAAAATCGCTTCGTGGGCATGAAGAGCCGGGGGGTGTACGAAACACCTGCGGGCACCGTAATCCATTGCGCTAGAAGAGCGGTTGAGTCGCTGACGATGGACCGCGAGGTGCTGCATCTGCGGGACTCGCTCATCCCCAAATACGCCGAACTCGTTTACAACGGCTTCTGGTTCGCTCCCGAGCGGGAATTTTTACAAAGCGCTATCGATGAGGCCGCAAAATCAGTAACAGGTGTCGCGCGAATCAAGCTGTTCAAAGGAAGCTGCCAGGCAGTCGGAAGAAAAGCGCCCGAGGAGAATAACCTCTACCGGCCAGAGCTCGCGACCTTCGAGGAGGATTCGATATACTCGCACAAGGACGCCGAGGGCTTCATCCGCTTGAATGCGCTCCGCCTCGGCGTTCGCTCACAGGAGAAATAGTCCAAGAATAATCTTTTCTGCTAATTAAAATGGCTTAGATAGCAAGAAGGCACCTGCTCTCCACCGGGAATCTTTCCGGCCCACCATTGTTAGATAATTAGGCAAGTTTTGATTCGCTATGAATTCATCAGGCATGGAGAAGGGCAATTGAGACGTTTTCGATTATTTATCAATAGCTTATTGGGTATCACCATTATCGCCAGCTTGCTCCTCGGGGGCGCTATCTCGGCTTCAGCCAAACATGAAAAGACCCTCATGGACCGCACCCTGGCCTCTCTTATGGGCGATCTTAAAGTCCAGGTCATCAAGCCGGTTCCTCTCCCTGAGTTTTCTCTTCCCGATATTTTTGGTAAAAATTTCAACACAAAAGATCAGACCGGCAAGGTCATACTCATCAACTTTTGGACGACTCACTGACCCTACTGCCTACGAGAGCGGGCTGCTTTCGAGAAGATTTACAACAAGTACAAAGACCAAGGATTCACCATCCTCGCCATATCAATGGACAGAAACTCATCGCTGGTGAAACCTTATGTCGATAAAAATAAACTCACCTTCCCCAACCTTTTGGACCCAAGCGGAAAAGTGAGCCCCATATTCAACGCACGCTACACACCCACTAATTTTTTGGTGAACCGGGCAGGACAAGTCATCGGCGGAAGTCTTGGCTACCGCGATTGGGGCTCTCCCCAGGGCATCCACATTATCGAGGCCCTTCTCGCCGAGGCGAAGCCGAAAGAATCAGCCGCGAAAAACTAGCCGCGTCAATGTTGTTCCTAGAGATTTAAACAGGATTTTTTTCGGGCTCCGGCTTTGTACCCTTTCAGGTGTAGCCAGAGTTGTTTACGCCTTTGCCGCCGTTTTTTTGCCCGAACCGCCCTTGGACTTCTCAGGCCAAACTAAAAGCAGTGGGCTCGCGACGTAAACTGAAGAATAAGTACCCGCAATAATGCCGATAACCAACGTGAAGGCCACATCGGCTATCACCTCTCCCCCCAAGAATAAAAATGCGAGGACAGCGACCAGCGTGGTCCCCGAGGTGAGAACGGTGCGCGAGAGCGTCTGGTTCACGGATTGGTTGATGAGATCAGCAAACTCAGATCGGCGCGAGAGCCGCGTATTTTCTCTAATCCGATCAAAGACGACAATTGTGTCGTTGAGCGAGTAGCCCACTATCGTCAGCAGCGCCGCCACGATAGGAAGAGAGAACTCCTTGCCCGAGATGGAGAAAACACCCAGGGTGACAATGACGTCGTGCAGCAGGGCAATGACAGAGGCAACAGCTTGCCGAAACTGAAAGCGAACGCTCACGTAAATAAGAATGCCGACCAGGGCAAAGAGCATGCTGCTCAACGCTTTTTCCCTGAGATCGCGTCCAATCTGGGGGCCCACGCTCTCGGTGCGGCGCACATCGAACGTACCCTTACCAAAACTTTTAGCGAGCGCACCGGCAACCCGCTCGCCCACCCCGCGTGTCGAGCCAATGCTCTTCTCAACGCGGATGAGAAACTCTTTATCGGAACCAAAATTCTGTACCACCGTGTCACCCAGCGCTAGCGAGGCAGCAGCCGAGCGAACTTTAGCGATGGGCTGCACTTCCTTGAATTGCACCTGGACCAGGGTGCCGCCTGTAAAATCGATGCCCATGTTAATTCCGACCGAGGCGAGTAAAACGAGCGAGAGCAACACAGCCACACCCGAGCCGCCCGCAAAAATCCTCCACTTTCCAATGAAATCAAAATTTGTATCCGGCCGGAAGATTTGCATTAGATGCTCAGGCTCCTGATGTCGCTGCGTGTGAGGACAAAATCATAGATGAACCGCGTAACGAAAATCGCGGTAAACATCGATGCAATAATTCCTATGCTCAGCGTGATGGCAAAGCCCTTAATCGGGCCGGTGCCAAATTGAAGAAGAACGAGCGCGGCGATCAAAGTCGTCACGTTCGCATCAAGTATTGTGAAAAATGCCTTACCGTAGCCGGCGTCGATGGCCGAGCGGATAGTTTTTCCAAGGCGCAGCTCTTCTCGTATCCGCTCAAAAATCAATACGTTAGCGTCAACCGCCATACCCACCGTGAGCACCACGCCAGCGATGCCCGGAAGGGTAAGCGTCGCCTCGAAAAACCCGAGCGCCCCAACCAACAAGAGCAGGTTCAACAAAAGCGCCAGTATCGCGACCGCACCACTCCACTTGTAGTAAATCGCCATGAACACCATGACGAGCAAGAAGCCCACGATAATGCTGACGATTCCCTGGCGGATTGAGTCGGCGCCAAGCGATGGACCGACGTTGCGCTCCTCGAGCACCTCGACCGGTGCAGGAAGCGCACCCGCTCTGAGGGCAATGGCTAAATCTCGTGCCTCATCCATCTGGAAGCTTCCCGATATCTGCGCTCGCCCCCCCGAGATTCGCTCCTGAATCACCGGGGTGGAGTAGGCCACGCCATCTAGAACGATGGCCAGCTGGCGGCCCACGTTCGCCGCCGTAATTCGATCAAACGCCTGGGCGCCGACCGAATCGAAACTCACAGTGACGTAGGGCTCGCTGAAGCGGTCGCCAATCTCAACACGCGCATTCGTAAGGTTATCACCAGTGAGATAGGCTTCCTTTTTGACTAGCACCGGCCGCCGGCGAACGATCTCGCCCGACGTCTTGTCTCGGGTGATCTGATAAATAAGCTCAAGACCCTCGGGAGCGCCTGTTTTTTCCGCCTGAGCGGTATCGGCGTTCGGATCCACCATTTTAAATTCAAGGAGCGCCGTCTTGCCGATAAGCGCCTTGGCCCGCGAGGGATCTTTCACGCCCGGCAGCTGGATGATGATCCGACGCTCGCCCTGGCGCTGTAGAGTAGGCTCGCGTACCCCAAACTGGTCGATGCGGTTTCTAATCGTCTCTAGCGCCTGGGAAATGGCCTGCTCCATCGTCTGGCGGGCCACTTCATCGGGATATGAGTAAACGAAAACAGGGGGATTGCCCTCGGAGCTCTGAAGCGCAAGGTCGGCATACCCCCCCATCAGGGCCACCAGTTTCGCGCGGTCCGATTCTCTGTGCAGGGCGATCGTGACCTGCCTTCCCTTCCGCTTGAGGCTTCGGGTGCGGATATCGTCCGAGACAAGGCGATCTTTGATTTCACCAAAATAGCGGTCAACTTTCGCCGTAACCGCCTTTTCTGCCTGCACCTCAAGGACCAAATGAATCCCGCCCTGAAGGTCCAACCCCAGATTGATTCGCTCTTTGGGAGGAATCATGAAATAAGCCGCAACAACCACGATCACGGCTATCAATCCCGCTCGCCAACCCAGCCCCTTCATTCACTTCTCCTCATCGCTCATCTCCTGCCGCCGCAGACACCCCTGCGAGGGGGAAAACCCTTCGCGGGCAAATCCCGCGCTATGCGGCGCAAAGCGTTTCTAGGACTTCTCTTTGTCCGAAGACTTGTCTTTCGATTCTTCCGCCCCACTCTCGCCCGGCAACTTCGAGACCGCCGAGCGCACGAAACGAAGGCGTATATTATCAGCCACCTGAACCTGTATCACATCATCCTTGACGCGGGTGATTTCACCATACATCCCGGCAGCCGTCACCTGATCTCCAGCCTTGAGCGTATTGAGCATTTCCTGCTGCGCTTGCTGCTTTTTTTGCTGGGGCCGTATCATCAGAAAATAAATAATGACGAAAACGATCAGAAATGGGAAAAGACTCACCAGAATACTCGGCGACTCTCCGCCAGCACCGCCCGGCGCCGCCATGGCCCAAGCGTTTCTCGCACCGCCAAGAACATCTGTCAAAAAATTCACTTTGCACCTCTCCTCTCAAAAAAAAGACGCCCGGCAGGGCGCCCCCCGTTTGGTAGCAAAGCAGGGGGACCTTGTCAAGCAAACGCTTGCATAATCAGGGATTTACTCTGATTTCTTTTTGCCCCCAGCAAGCGGTCGTCCACTCGCCTCAGGTCGCCCCTCACTACCGCCAGAGGGTCCAGGATCGGCCCCCAGGGGCCCAGAAAGAATCTCTTTGGCCCAAGAGGTGAAGTTCCCTTCTCCTATCGCCTCTCGCGCCCTGCTAAGAACCTCTTGGTAAAAGAACAGATTGTGCACCGTCATCAGCCGGTAGCCCAGCATTTCTTCGGCCTTGAAAAGATGTCGCAGATACGCCCGGCTATAGCCCTTTTGGCAGGTGGGACATCCACACCCCTCACCAATGGGATCTGGATTCTCGGCATTCGCCGCGTTCTTAATTGAAATGCGTCCCTCCCATGTGAAAAGATTTCCCCTTCGGGCATGGCGAGTGGGCATGACACAATCGAACATGTCCGCCCCACGTCCAACGCCGCGAACAAGATCGGCCGGAGTTCCCATCCCCATGACATAGCGGGGTTTATCCGCCGGAAGAATATCCGTCGCAGCGTCAAGCAACTCGTCGGTCTGGCTCTTTCCCTCCCCCAGGCTCAGCCCGCCCACGGCGTAGCCATCCATATCCAGCGCCACCAGCTGCCGGGCGCTCTCTTGTCTCAAGTCAGGGAACGCCCCTCCCTGCACAATGCCGAATAAAGCCTGATCCGCCCGGCTGTGGGCCGCCTTCGAGCGCTCGGCCCACGCCGTCGTGCGCCCGAGGGCATCCTCGGCCCGCTCTCTCGTATGAGGGAACCCCAGCGGCTCATCAAGCACCATCGCGATATCGGGTCCGAGGGCTTCTTGTATCTCGACCACCCGCTCGGGGGTGAGTTTCAGGCGCGTCCCATCGAGATGGCTTTGGAAATCAATACCCTCATCCGTGACCTTGGCCAGCGGCGCCAGACTGAAAAGCTGATAACCGCCGCTGTCGGTGAGAATGGGGCCCTCCCATCCCATGAACCCGTGTAGTCCACCGAGACGGCCAATGAGCTCGGCGCCAGGGCGAAGAGAGAGATGGTAGGCATTGGCAAGGATGATTTGACAGCCCGAAGACCTTAGATCGGCTGGATCAAGCGTTTTGACTGTGGCTTGGGTGCCCACCGCCATGAAGGCAGGTGTATCAACGGCCCCGTGAGGGGTATCCAACCTCCCCAGGCGGGCTTTTTCGCCCATCTTGGATGCAAGAATCTCGATACGGACGGCACCACTCATACGACCTGTATCGGGCCCTCGGCGGTTCCCGCGATAAATTGACGAACGATGGGATCCTCCTCGGCCATGATCTCCTGGGGGGTTCCGTGAGCAATGATTTTTCCTTCGTGGAGCATGGCCACAGAGTGCGCATACTCAAGCGCGCTTTTGATGTCATGGCTGATCACGACCGAAGTGATGTCGATGGACTGCTCCATATGGACTATTAGTCGGTCGATGGAGTCCGAGAGTATCGGGTCCAGGCCTGTCGTCGGTTCATCGTAAAGAAGAATTTCGGGCTCTCGGACAATCGCTCGCGCCAGCCCCACTCGTTTTTGCATTCCACCCGAAAGCTGGGAGGGCATCCGCCCCTCGATGCCATCGAGCCCCACGAGATGTAGTTTTTCGCTCACCCGCTCGGCTATTTCGGCACCGGAAAGCTGGGTGTGCTCTTTTAATGGAAAAGCCACGTTCTCGCCCACCGTCATCGAATCAAAGAGAGCGGCACTCTGGAACAACATGCCGAATTTTGAGCGAATACGGTTGAGCTCAGCACCCCGCAAGACAGAAATATTCTCACCGTCGATGCAAACCTCCCCTCGGTCTGGCCGCAGGAGCCCGATAATGTGCTTTAGAAGCACACTTTTCCCCTCCCCGCTCCGTCCGATGATGACAGTGATATCACCCTCCCGGATTTCAAGATCGACACCCCGAAGGACTTTAATGTCGCCGAAGGATTTTTCGACTCCCTTGATTTCAATCTTTGTCTTTGCGCTCAAACCACCCCGCCTCCAATAATCCTGTGCCCTGCAACGCCACCCGCCTCAAAAAACACCCGGGGGACCCTGTGTCCCAGCCTCGATAATATCTCGTAGGTAATCGTGTGGGAAAGGGTGGCTAGCGCCTCGCAGGGGATTGTCTCATCCCCCTGCGTACCGATCAAAATCACCTCATCGCCCACCACAGCATCCTCAATTTCACTCACATCGACGGTGATCATATCCATCGACACCCGTCCGGCGATAGGCACCCTCTGTCCGCGCACAAGAACATCGGCCCGGCTCGATAAAATTCTCGGATATCCATCCGCATATCCGACAGGAACGACCGCGATGCGTCCCGGCTTTTTCATACGCCAGGTGCCGCCGTAGCCAATGGCCTCACCCGCCGGAACATCCTTGATCTGAATGAGCGCGCTCTTGAGTGTCAACGCGGCTCGAAGAGGGGCACCACCCTCCCCTTGCGGAGGACAGCCATAAAGCGCGATACCGCATCTGACCAGCGTGCCCGGCGCATCAGGGTAGGAAATGCCCCCTGCGCTATTCGCCGTATGAATTGTGGGAGGCAGTAATCCGTCGGCCTCAAGCTCACTCATCAAAGCACGGACAATCGCGAATTGCTCTCGCGTGGGCTCACCACCCCCCTCTTCATCGGCCTGGGCCAGATGGCTCATTAAGCCGGTGGCCTCGACGCCCGCCATATCGCCAAGCCGCCTGAAAAAATCAGGCGCCTCTCCCGGCGGGATTCCCAAGCGGTGCATCCCCGAGTCGATTTTCACATGAACCCTCGCGAGGCGCCCCGCAGAGGTAGCAGCAGCCGCCAGCGCTTCGGCCTGGGCCATATCCCAGACCACAGCCTCAAAACCACCCGAAGCAATTCGGGAAGCCAGTTGGGGCAGAGCGCCGCTCATTACCAAAACACGGACCTCGTCGAGCAGACCGGGGGCCGAGCCCCCGATTAGGGCCTCTCCCTCCTCCACCGTTGCTACAGCGAGCCAGCGGGCTCCCGCACCAACAAAAGCGGCGGCAGCCTCCGGAGCGCCGTGGCCGTATGCCTCGGCCTTGACCACGGCGAGCACTTCGCGCCCTGTACCTATCAAATCGTCAAGACATTTAAAATTATCTGCGAGCGCAACCAAATCAACAAAGGCGACTGTGGGGCGAGATTCCGTGGAATATTCTCCGAGAGCGGGATGCGGGAGAGGGGCGGTCAAAAGCCCACCTCCTCCTCTTCTTCAAAAACCTCGGCGGCGGGAACCGGGGAGCCTTCGTGAAAAGTGTCCAGGTTGGTGAAGCGTGTGTAATCCTGGAAAAACCTGAGCTGAACGTCATCGGTGGGGCCGTTTCTCTGCTTTGCAACTATGACCGTGGCCTCGCCCTTTTTGTCAGACTCCCGGTCGTAGTAATCCTCGCGATAAAGCAGGGCCACGAGATCGGCATCCTGCTCGATGGAACCAGACTCGCGTAGATCGGCGAGACCGGGGCGCTTGCCCTCTCTCGATTCAACGGCGCGAGAAAGCTGACTCAACGCCACAACGGGGAGATCCAACTCCTTGGCCATTCCTTTGAGACTTCGGGTGATCTCGCTGATCTCAAGCTGGCGACTTTCATAGCGACCGCCGCTGGTGCGATTAGAAATCAGCTGGAGATAATCGACGATGACAAGACCGAGGCCCTGGTCGGCCTGAAGGCGGCGGCATTTCGCCCGGATGTCGAACGCGGAGGACTCGGTGGAATCGTCCACGAAAATCTGGGATTCGGACAACTCGCCCGCGGCCCGAATGAGATCGGGCCATCTCCGCGCAGGCATGTAGCCGCTCTGGAGCTGCTTGGCATTTACCATCGCGCGCCCACACATCATACGAATTGCCAGTGCACGAGAACTCATCTCAAGACTAAATATAGCAGTGGGCACCCGGGCGTTAATCGCCGCGTATTCGGCAATACAAAGGGCAAAGGCTGTTTTCCCCATGCTGGGCCGCCCCGCAACAATAATGAGTTCACCGGGTTGGAATCCACTCGTCAACTTGTCGAGATCGGTAAAACCAGTGGGCACCCCGGTGACGAGTTCTTTTTTGTCGTAAAGCTCCTCAAGATGGGGAAATGTGGTCTTGACGATCTCTTTCATGGTGCCAATTTTCTGCTCGTAACGGTCCGAGGAGACTTCAAATATGGCGCGCTCGGCATCGTCGATGAGGGTGTCCACGTCCTCGGAATCCTGGAAGGCGCGCTCGGCAATGGCGTTTGAGGTTTGTATGAGGCTGCGTTGAAGGGCGGTGGCACGGACCAGCCTGGCGTATGTGGCGGCCCTTCGCGAACTAGAAACATCGTCCGAGAGGCGAGCTACGTATTCGGGGCCGCCAGCCTCCTCGAGTTTGCTCATTTTCTTCAAAGCATCGACGACGGTAAGAATGTCGATCGGATCGTTTTTCTCGAAAAGTGAGATCATCGCCTGGTAGATTACACGATGGCTCAGGCGATAGAGGTGCTCAGGGCGGAGTACTTCCATGACATTGGCAACAGTGCCCCCCTCGCCCCCATCGAGCAGAATTGCGCCGAGGACACGCTGCTCTGCCTCGATATTTTGAGGCGGCAGATTGCCGCCATTATCCGTACGCTGGGAACTACCGGGTGCTTCCACGAAAAAGGGCTCCGAGGAGAACGAAACATCATGTTACGGGCGGTTTGTAGGGATGCTCATCGAGCCCCTAAAGGGTACCGCAGATCACTAAAAAGCGAAACATAAAAACCAGAGGAATCCCTATATATACAGTCAAATCCAAGCAAAAAGGGCTGCCCTCAAGCAGCCCTTCTCACTGTAGGTATCGGAATTTCAAAGCCAAAGAGAGATTCCCCCTCCAGCAAAAAAAATTATGCCTCGACTGGTTTTTCCTCGCCAACGGACTCGGCATCCCCAGCCTCGGGGTCTCCGGCCTCAGAGTCACCAGCCTCAGGGGCCTCAGAGTCACCAGCCTCAGGGGCCTCATCGGAAGGGGCTTCATCAGCCGCCGCCTCAGCATCCTCAGTCGCACCCTCAACTTTTTCCTCCTCCGAGGGCTCAGATTCATCCGCGATGACAAGAACATTTATCTCAGCTCGCACCTCGGGGTGGAGACGAATCTGCACAGAGTGCTCGCCCAGGCGACGGATTGGCTCCTCCAACAATATTTTCCGGCGGCTTACCTCGAGACCCTTCTCAGCCAGAGCGGCTTCGATATCGCGATTCGTAACCGAGCCAAAGAGCCGGCCATCCTCGCCGGCGCGGACGGTGAATTCACACTCGATACCAGCGAATTTCTGGGCCTCTTCCTCCGAGCCTCTCTTGGCGGCTTGAATCTGTGCATCACGGAGCATCTGCTCGTGCTGGGCGGCACGCACCGAATTGGCGGTGGCGTGAATGGCCAAGCCCTGGGGTATGAGGTGGTTCATGCCGTAGCCGTCAGAGACCTCGACCACATCACCTACATCGCCCAGTGCATCAACTTCTTTTCTTAAAATCAGACGCATTATTCTCTCTCCTCGCCCTATGAATGGTCCACGGTGTAGGGCATCAGAGCCATAAAGCGCGCCCGTTTAATAGCGACCGTAAGCTGTCGCTGAAAGCGGGCCGATGTACCCGTCACACGACGGGGAATAATCTTGCCCCGCTCGCTCACCATGTTCCTGAGCGTTTTCACATCCTTATAGTCGATATAAGCAACGCCTTCCGCAGTGAAGCGGCAGACCTTCTTACGATTGAAGCGCTTTTTCTTTCCTTTTTTCTTGTCGCCGAATTTTCGGCTGGGAGCAAATGCCATATCTTCCTCCAGAACCTAATTAATTACCTATAGGCTAAAATGGGATATCGTCGTCGGTCATTGGGGGCGGGCCACCTTGATCCGATCCACCGCCGGACCAGCCACCAGAGGACTGCCCCTCCTGGGCATAGTTTCCGACACCCTGGCCACCCTCATCGCGCCGGGCAAGAAAGTGGACGTTGAAGGCCACAACCTCATGTTTGCTGCGCTTGGTGCCATCCTTGGCTTCCCAAGAGTTGAAACTCAGCCGCCCCTCGACAAGTACCGGGCTGCCTTTCTTACAATTTTCCATTGTCCAATCGCCCTGTCGCCCGAAGACAACGATATCGACGAAGCAGGTATCTTCCTTCCAGTCTTCTCCTGAGCGATATCGGCGATTAACGGCCAACCCAAAGTTGACCACCGACGTTCCCGAGGGCAGAAAACGTTTTTCCGGGTCTCTCGTGAGATTGCCTCTAAGATAAACCTGATTCATCTGGGCCATGGCACACTCTCTCGTATGGGGTAAACGGTCTTAATCGTCGTCGTCGCGGCTATCTCCGTTGTTGCGTGCCTCAGCCCTTGCGGCGGCGCTTTTAATATTTTTATCAATTTTTCGCAGCAAAGCCTCGTCCATTCGAACGGTTATATGCCGCCACGAATTCTCATCAAGCGTGAGTTGGCGCTCAAGCTCTTTGATAATCTCATCTTCAGATTTATAGGTGACGACGAAATAGATTCCGTGGCGCTGATCATTGATCTCGTAGGCGAGGCGTTTTTTGCCCATCCGTTCAACTTCTAGAATTTCGCCGCCTTTTTCTGTGATGTGCTTCTCGAACCTGGCAATTTGCTCCTCAACCGCATCCTCTTCGAGGTCGGGTGAGAGCAACACCATTGTCTCGTACTGACGCATCTACTTCTCCTCTCGGTCTGAACGGCCCCGGAACCCTATTGCCCGGAGCGAGGAGTTCCGAAGAACCCTATCATATTCAATTATACCCGACCACCGGGAGAGCCCGGACAACAATGCCCCGGGCCCCGAGGCCGAATCAAAATCGCTCTATAGTCACCCCGAATCCCTTTTAGAACAAGGGAGCCAGGACCAACGATACGATGGACATCAGTTTGATGAGGATGTTCATCGAGGGACCCGAGGTGTCTTTCATCGGGTCGCCCACAGTATCGCCCACTACGGATGCCTTGTGAGCATCCGAGCCTTTCCCGCCTAGTTTGCCATCCTCAATCTCTTTTTTCGCATTGTCCCACGCGCCACCAGAGTTCGCCATCAGGAGCGCCAGAAGCACGCCAGAGAGCAGCGCACCAGCCAACATACCGCCAAGCGCTTCTTTGCCCATCAGGAAACCGATGAGAATAGGCGCCACCACTGCCGTGACACTCGGCAGGACCATCTCCTTGAGCGCCGCCTGCGTACTGATGTCAATGCATTTTGCGCTATCAGGCTCCGCAGTTCCCTCCATGATGCCGGGATTCTCGCGGAACTGGCGACGAATCTCCTGAATCATGATGAAAGCCGCCCTGCCAACTGCGCTCATCGTCATCGAGCCGATCACGAACGGAATAGCGCCGCCAATCAACATACCGGCGACAACACTTGCGTTGGTAAGGTCAATTTGTTTCAGATCTGCCGCCTGGGTGTAGGCCGCGAAAAAAGCCAGCGCCGTAAGCGCCGCCGAGCCGATGGCAAATCCCTTGCCCATGGCCGCCGTCGTATTTCCGAGGGCGTCTAGGCTGTCGGTAATATCGCGAGTCTCGGGTCCGAGATTACTCATCTCCGAGATGCCGCCAGCGTTATCGGCGATGGGCCCATAGGCGTCCACCGACATTGTGATGCCGATAGTGGCCAGCATGCCGATTGCCGCGACCGAGATACCGTAAAGACCGGCCATATTGTTGGCGAAAAGTGTGATAAGAGCTATGACAATGAGCGGGCCGCACACGCTTTCGAGGCCAACCGCGAAGCCGGCGATGATGTTGGTGGCCACACCGGTTTCAGAGGCGTCAATGATTTTGCTTACAGGTTTGGTGCCCGTTCCAGTGTAATACTCGGTCAGCATGCCGATGGCGATGCCGCCCACCGAGCCGAGAACAATGGCACCGAATACACCCATATTGATACCAATGGCATTTGTCACAAAATACGCGAGCACAACGAAAATTCCAGCCGCGATGAACGTCGAGGTCCGAAGTGCCACGGCCGGCTTCGATGAGGCGAGAATCTTCATCGAACCGATACCGATTACGGACGCCACCAGACCAATCATCGGAAGAATCATGGCAAGGGCCATCGCCCCTTGGTTGGACGTACCCAGAAGAACACCCGTCGTTGAGCCGATGAAGATGGTCGATATCACAGCACCTACATAGGACTCGAAAAGGTCGGCGCCCATTCCAGCCACGTCGCCCACGTTATCACCCACGTTGTCAGCGATGACGGCGGGGTTTCGCGGATCGTCCTCGGGAATATCCTCCTCTACCTTACCCACAAGGTCGGCACCAACGTCGGCAGTCTTGGTGAAGATACCACCGCCGACACGGGCAAAGAGTGCAATCGAGCTGGCACCCATGGAGAACCCGGTGATGATGTTGGCATTCGAGGCAATGTTGAGGACATCGAGGTACCAGAAAAGAAATCCAACTCCCAGAAGACCGAGACTCGCCACCGAAAGACCCATAACGGTCCCGCCGTAGAAAGCCATCGAAAGCGCCCCGGCCTGCCCCTTATCGTTCGCGGCGGCGGCGGTCGCCACATTCGCCTTCGTGGCAGCCTTCATTCCAAAGAAACCGGCCATAACCGAGCAAAGCGCGCCGATGATGAAGGCAAGTCCCGTGCTGAGATTCAGAAACGCAGCAAGAAGTAGAAATACAACCACGACAAAAATAGCAAGGATCTTGTATTCCCGGCGAAGGAAAACCATCGCGCCGTCATGGATCTGTCCTGCCAGTTTCCGCATTAGATCGTTACCGTCGGGCTGGCCAACTATCCACTTGTAAATAACGGCGGCCAAGCCAAGACCCGCGATTCCGAAAATTGCGGCCCAATTAGAAAATGCAATCATTGTTTCTGAAACCTCCTCCCGATCTCGATTACGGGCTAAAGAGCCAAACAGGGAGCGCGCAAACTAAAGACGCGTTCCCAAATTAGCGAATATGCTATTTCTTATTCAATACCACCCATTCCACGGCCCGCTCAGCAGCTAGCTGAGCGCCCTCCCGTGCAATCTCAATTTGCTCTTCAGGAAACTCGGAGAGCACCCAATCTGCCCCGCCAATATTTCTGGGCCTGGGACCAAGACCAATTCGAAGCCGGGCGAAATCGCGGGTTCCCAAGGACTCAATAATGCTAGCAATTCCGTTGTTGCCGGCGTCTCCGCCTAATGTCTTTAATTTTACCCGCCCGAGCGCGATATCCATGTCATCGTGCATGACGAGCAAGTGCTCCGGTCCTAGGCCCTCTGAATTGAGAATCGCCCTGACCGCCTTGCCCGAATCGTTCATATAGGTCTTGGGCTTGACCAAGGCTATATTGTGTCCACGAATCGAACCGTATCCAACTAAAGAGTGCGCTGCACTTTTATCTGCCCGGATACGGTACATCTCCGAGAGTAAATCCACTGCCCAAAAACCCAGATTGTGCCGGGTAAAGACGTATTCGGGCCCAGGATTACCAAGACCAACAATGACTCTTGAAAGTCCCATCGGCTCGCCGGTTCAGGCCGCCAGCATTCCGCTAATCTCCGCTCTTCTCGCCATCTTCCGGGGCGGCAGCAGCTTCTGCGCCCTCTGCACCCTCGGGCGCGGCACCTTCTGCATCCTCGCCCTCTTCGCCCTCCTCGGGAGTCTCTTCCTCTTCCTCTACCGGAGTGATAACGGTGAAGATCGGATCATCCGCCTCTGTAATCAAACCCACATCGCCCGGAAGCGTAAGATCTCGTACATGGATGACATCACCAATTTCCACGGCGCTGATATCAACCATAATTTCGGAGGGGATAGCATTCGGTAGGCATTCAATCTCAAGCTCGCGTAAAAGAGTGGAAAGTACACCACCGAGCTTTACGCCAGGGCTTTCGCCTTCCAAGATGAGGGGCACACTAACCCTGATTTTCTCATCCATCCGAATTTCGAGAAAATCGGCATGAACAATTAGGTCGCTCATCGCGTCGCGCTGAAGCTCTTTCACAATGACGGGACGCACAGCTTTTTCCTGGCCCGCGACATCGAGTTGAATAATGGCGTTCGTACCCGCACCCGAGGAAAAAATCTTCTCAAGCTCCGATGGATTGACCGTCACCGGAGAAGAATCCTGAATTCCGTAAACGACACCCGGCACCTTGCCTTCGCGCCGCAGGCGTCGGGCGGCTTTTGTTCCTGTTTCCTGGCGCGGCTCTACTTCGAGCTTAAGATTATCCATTTTCATTATCTCCAATCCGGTTTGCCCGGCATTCGTTGAGGACCTTATTCAAAAAGGCTACTCACGGATTCATCATCATGTATGCGGCGAATCGCCTCGGCCAAAAGGGTTCCGACCGAGATTACTTTAATTTGACTGCAAGCTGCTCCTTGTTCCGTCAACGGAATCGTGTCGGAAACGACCAACTCCTCGATCGGCGAATTTTTAATCCGATCAATGGCAGGCCCCGAGAGCACCGGATGGCTACATGTGGCAAACACCCGCCTGGCCCCGGCATCCATCAAGGCTTTGGCACCTTGGGTCAAGGTCCCAGCCGTGTCCACTATATCATCCACGATCAGAACATCACGGTCCTTTACTTCACCGATGATATTCAGGACCTCGGAGACGTTTGCCCGCTCGCGCCGCTTGTCGATGATTCCGAGTTCGGCATTGAGTCTTTTCGCGTATCCACGGGCACGCTCCACGCCCCCTGCGTCGGGCGAGATAACCGTCAGATCCTTCACCCCTTCCCGGGTGCGAAAATAATCCATCACAATGGGGCCCGCGTAAAGATGGTCCACGGGGATGTCAAAGAATCCTTGAATCTGACCCGCATGGAGATCCATCGTTATCACCCGATCAGCGCCCGCCGCCACAAGCAAATTGGCGATGAGCTTAGCCGTGATCGGCACCCGAGGCTGCACTTTTCGGTCCTGGCGGGCGTATGCATAATAAGGAATCACCGCCGTAATTCGCTGAGCCGAGGAGCGTCGAAACGCGTCCATCATAATCAACAATTCCATGAGGTTCGCGTTGCCCGGCTGGCAGAGACTCTGGACCGCAAAAACATCTGCGCCGCGAATGTTCTCGTTTATCTGAACAAAAGTCTCAGCATCGCTGAAATCAATGATTTCGACTTCACCAGGCGCAATGCCAAGCTCACTAATAATGGAGTTGCCCAGGGCAGGATTGGAACGACCAGAAAAAACTTTTAGCTGATATCCCTTCACACCCACGCACCCCATGAGAACGGTAAAATCAAAGACAAAAGACGGCTTTTGTTACTCATTTAGGAAACTCTGGTCAAGTCTCTCCATCAAATTAAAGAAAATTTCAGTGAATTCCCCATATACCTAAATCGTCATTCTTATATAAAACAATACAATTCAAATATTTAGCAGATATCGACGAGCCGTGTCGCCCGTCGAAAAAACAGAGTGTATATCTATGAAAATAGACGAAAGAGAGAGAAAAACTGCCCAAAATCCTTAATTTGTATCGATTTCAAGACTAGCAACCGTAAGTGGGGAAGATACCAACGGCCTAACCATAAAAATTCGCCACCCCCGTTTTGAGGAAAACTTATCGGCCGCTGCCTCGGCATCGGCCTTGCGACCGAAGTGCCCCCACATTGCCGCACCCGATCCGCTCATTAATGCCACCCTCGCACCAGACGATAAAAGAGCATCCCGGCACTCCTTCAACGCCGGGTACCTATCGAAAACAACTAGCTCAAGGTCATTTCGAAAATCGAGAATTTTAGAATTTCCTGGGCGTAGACCAATACTAGTCGCTCCCTTCTCTTTTTTCAAATATTTTCGCATCCATTCGTATACCCGAGGAGTTGGTAAAGAAAAAGAGGGTTTGATCAGCAATATCCATCCCGTGCGAAGCGGCGCGCGCCTCGAGACTAACTCCCCTCGGCCCCGACACAGGGAGGCGACCCCGGAAAGAAACAAAGGAACATCCGAGCCGACACCCGCCGCTATGCGCGAAAGAGTCGAGGGTGAAAATTTGAGAGCCCAGAGGCGGTTAAGGGCCCACAACACAGCTGCGGCGTTACCACTTCCTCCCCCGAGTCCAGCGCCGGAAGGAATATTTTTTTTTAAATAAATCGAAGCGCCTAGCCTGGCGATCCCGGCAGCCTCTCTTAGTGCGACAGCGGCCTGATAGGCTAGATTTTTCTTCCCTGACGGCACATCACCACGATCAGCGCTCACCCGAATTGCACCCGAAGCCGGCCTAATGCGGATATTATCGAAGAGCGAAACCTGCTGCACCCGGGTTTCAATCTCATGAAAACCATCCGGTCGGGAACCAAGTACCCTGAGGGAAAGATTAATTTTGGCTGGAGAATTGAGACGAATTTCACGCGCACGATCAAAATCACTCATCGCCCACGCCCCTTTGAGAGTGGCGCCACGAGAGCGCCCACCGGAATCTCAAGCTGAAACAAATCGTCCGGCAGAGTCTCCCCCAATGAAGGATTTTCATCATTCAAATGTATTCGGACCCGACGACCACGACGAGAGTCCCTGAGTTCCACCCAAAGAGGTCGAACATATTTTCCTGTGCGCCGAAAATCCCCATAGCGTATTTCAAGTTCTGCGCCTCTTTCTCCGAGTAATACACGGTCGGGCATAAAATTCTTTCGACCCAGGTGGGCCACCTGCCGGCGGTCAAGACCCGCCCCCGGAGGCAATTCAAGGCGAACAGCACCACCTTCCTCATCACGCCCCACCCGAGCGGCCCCCACCTCGCCACCCAAATATGGCAATGCACCCTGAAGAATTCGAATCATCAAACTTGGCGTGATAGGAAGTCCCAACCATTTCGCCATCGTCTCGCTATTTGCCCGCCCTTCATAATATCTTCCGCGCGCAACTGAAAATGCACGAAGCTCTCCCTTTGCCGCCACAATGACAAACATGGGAGCACCGAACGGCGAGAGAAACTCCATGCGTAGTGAAGCAGGTTGCTTCCACAAAAGGACTGCCTTGCCAGCGTAGGTGTCGCCCTCTCCACCCATTAAGTCTTGAAGCGGAGAAAAAGAACTTTCCTCACTAGTCGAGTCAACTTCCACGAAAACAAGAGAACGAGACGACGAGGGAAATTTACGTGAACGCAAATGAGTGTCGATTTCGGCGGCAAGAGGAAGCCTGACGGGCGCATCTGAACCCTTATAAGCGCAGCCCGCCAATACGAGGAGCAAAACCACAACGGCATAAAATCTCAAGAGATTCAATCGACCTACAATTTTTTAGGGACGGGCGTCAGACTTCCACCATGCTTGAGAATTTTTTCAACCACTTTTTTTTCTTTTGGATTCGTCTTATTTGATTTCTGCCAGTATTCAAGCGCCTTTGGTACATTCTTTAGTGCAAAATAGACATCACCTAAATGCTCTAAGATAACAGCATCTAAGGGCATTTGATTCGCCGCATGTTGAATTTTTTTAAGCGCCAGATCAAATTTCCCCATGCGATAGTAAATCCAACCGAGGCTATCGAGAAAAGCCGCGTTGTTGGGTTCTATCTCCAGCGCACGGTTCAACAACTTCTCTGCCTCGTCAATATTACGATTCAACTCTGAGAACATAAAGCCCAACAAGTTCAGCGCATTAGCATGTTTAGGCTGAATCTTGAGGACCGCCCGCACAGACTTCTCTACATCATCCCATTGATGTGTTTCATAGTATGCGACCGCCAAATTAAACAGATAACTCGATCGCTTGGGGTTGATGCGAACGGCGGACTGGTAGAAGGGAATAGCTTCGTCGTAGCGTTTTTGCTGAGCCAGAAAGGCGCCGCGTATAAACGAAAGGCGGTCATTCTCTTCATGGCTCTTGGCCGCTTTGTCTAGAACAGAATAAACCTCCGCCCAATCCTTCCGCTTCCCGTAGAGTCTCGCCAGTTGGATATACGCCTCAAGATACCTGGCCTTATCCTTACTGGCCTTTTTTTGCCGAGAAAGAATCCGCTTCAACTCCTCCTCGGCCCGGGTCAGTTGGTTGAGTTCCTCGTATATCGCGGCCACATACCGGCGAACTACATCGTCCTCGGGATTTCGTGCGAGCACAAATTGAAATTCTTGAAGCGCCTTCTGAAAATTTCTTCTATCAAAATGGAGGAAACCAAGTGTGCGATGAACTTCTCTGTTGCCCGGCTCATCCTTGGCTAGGTGCTCATATTCTTTAAGGGCCTCCTTTAGATTGTCCTTGCGAATATACACCTGCCCAAGCCTTGCCCTCGCAAATCGGTTCTTGGGGTCGATGCCTAATATACGCTTATAGGTCTCCTCGGCTTTTTCGAAATTCCCCCGATGCTCGGCAATACGGGCGAGAAACAATAACGCCTGGGTATTCCGGGGACGCCGCTCAAGGAGGAACTTAAGATCTTTTTCGGTCTGCTCGAACTTCTTAAGTTGAAAATTAGCCTGCGCCCTATACAAACGACTGAGAATATCGCTTGGATTCAGTTCAATGAGCTTCGAGAACGCCCGAACAGCATCCTTGAAGCGCTTCAACTCAATATAGGACGTCCCGAGAAGTAAACGCGCCTCGCGCTCATCGGGGGCTATTTCTAGAAGCCTTTCGTAAACGTCCACCGCGCTCTTGAGCCTTCCTCGAGCCGTATAGATGCCGCCTAGAAGGAAAAAGGCCTGTTTATTCGTCGGATCAAGGGACGCCGCACGGCGTACCAGCTTCTCCGCCCTCTTCAGCTTTCCCTGACGAATAAGAATTGATGCAAGACGCGTTAACAAGTGTGGGGAATTGGGATCCTTTTCCAATGAACGAGAATAAATTTTTCCCGCATCCTCAAGCTTTCCGTCAAGCTCTTTGAGGTAGCCGTCAATATAGTAATAGTAAGACTCGGCAGTCCCAGCGCTTTTTCTTGGGACATCTACCTCTAACTCCACCTTGGTTTCAGGTGTTGCGCAGGCAGCAAGAGCCGTCACCAACACAAAAAACGAGACGAGGCGGAGAGTAATTTTTCTCATTCCGGTCCGTTCCCTTCCGAATGCTCGTTCAACACATCCTCCGAAACACGCCGCCTAGCCCGCGTCATCAGCTTTTCAATGCCCTCACGAAGCTCGGGGTCGTTAAATTCTTCCATCACCGCCCTCGATGCAATTTCATCATCCGCGGAAATTTCAGCCTCCGTGGGCACCGACCTAGTAGCGTATCCTGAATGAGAGCTGCGATCTATACCGTCACCATCTGGCTTTCCGCTCCCTGCGACAAATATTATTTCCTTTATCGCATCATCCATCGAATCGTTAAGTTTAAATAGAATATCGGCTTTCATCAGGTGTAACTCCTGCAACCAAGCTGAAGAGGAGACTTCCACTCTCAGGCACCCACTACTGAGTGAAACGGGATGTGCCACTTTAGCCACCGCCTCTCCCACCACTTCATCCCAAATGCGAAAAACAAAATGCCCCGAAAGCTTCCGGCCCCATTTTTCAGAGCGCCGCAACTCGGACAAAATACCTGAAAGTCCCTTCGGTTGGCGCCATTTATTAGAGGGATTCATTCTCAATCCCTCCCCGATGCCTTTGTAAGTACATCAGCCACTTCAATTGAACCATCGAGATGAGTTGAAATCGTCGCCATCGCCTTCTCAACGATTCGTACACTTGACTCCTTAGTGTTCTCAATCGCCAGCTCATCGCCGAGTTCCAACGGCGGCCCGAACACCACTTCAATTTCAGCACCCCGACGAGGAAACTTCTTACCCACCGGAACAATACCATTCGTCCCTTTAATCCCAACCGGAATTACAGTGGGTCTGGCCGCCCGAATAAACCTTCCCACCATCCGGTTTCCCGGCCCCAATTTTCCGTCAAGACTTCGCGTCCCCTCGGGAAAAATAAGCACCTTGTCGTTTCGGATAAATTCCTCAATTGTACGAATCGCGCCCAAATCGGCCTTACCCCTTTTTATGGGAAAGGCCCTCAGCTTGCTAAGCCACCAACCGATCAAGGGGATTTCCAAGAGCTCCTCTTTCGCGATAATGTAAATCCTGTCCTGCGGGAATTTCCCATAAATGACCCAAGGGAGGAAGAAGACATCGAGCGCCGAGATGTGATTGGCCAGAAAAAGCACTCCACCTCCTGAGGGAATATGCTCTTTCCCCACCACCCGCACACGACCAACCCAGCGCAGAAACAGCGTCACCGTATAATAGGTCAATAAAATCACCATCCGCTCGACAAAAGGGCCTGGGCCACCCATTTTTCTTCCTTTTACTTGGGGCTCTACGCACGTTCATCTTTCTCAACACTTTAGGCCACCCCGAGATTTCCTTATTCAAGGGCAAGCCACCAACCTGATCATTATACAACCACATTCCTTTAGGCACACACTCTTTTACTCTTACTTTAGGCCTAATTGGAGGGAGATTGCCTTGCTCCAGGCTTAGGGCAATGCCATAATCCACGGGCTCGCCCTATCAACTCATTTTGTGCTTTTCTGCCCACCGGAGTGTTTTGTGGTACCGCTGAATCCTCTGATTTTCCGTGAATACGATATACGCGGCATTGTTGATACGGACCTTTCCCCGGAAATTGTCAAAATTATTGGGCAAAGCCTCGGCACCCACCTCAGTGGCAAACAGGGACCCAAAATTGCCATCAGCTGTGACAATCGCCTCTCGTCACCATGCTATTACGAGGCCCTTCGAGAGGGCCTGTGCGCCTCTGGTTGCCATGTCGTAGGCGTGGGCATGGGTCCCACTCCCTGCCTATCGTTCGCAACACACCACCTCGATGTCGCCGGCGGCATTCAGATTACAGGAAGCCACAATCCGCCCGAATTTAATGGCTTTAAAATAACGCGCGGCAACGAATCAATTCACGGTGATGAAATACAGGAAATACGACGAATCATCGAAGAGGGTCGTCTTCACACCGCTGAGTCGCCTGGCACATTCTCCGAGCAAAACATTCACGCCGAATACATCGACCGCGTAGCGAAAGATCTTACCCTCCAGAGGCCAGTCAAGATGGTGCTTGACGCTGGGAACGGCGTCGCAGGGCCCATAGCCGGAGACGCTCTTCGCGCCATCGGAGCCGAAGTCGTCGAGCTATACTGCGAGCCCGACGGCACATACCCCAACCACCATCCCGACCCAACAATTCCGAAAAATCTCGAAATGCTAATCGCCACAGTAAGGAAAACAGGGGCGGAAGTTGGCATCGCACTCGACGGCGATGGAGATCGAATCGGCGCCGTCGATTCAAATGGCCGCATCATATGGGGCGATGAATTACTAATCCTTTACTCTGAGCCCATTTTGGCGCGTCGACCCGGGGAGGCAATCGTATTTGACGTAAAATGCTCCTCCCGCCTCGCCGACGCGATCAAATCTATGGGTGGTCGCCCCGTGATGTCGCCTACCGGCCACTCCTTGGTCCGTGCGAATCTCGTCAAAGAAAAAGCACCGCTTGCCGGCGAGCTTTCGGGCCACATTTTTTTCTCGGACGGCTATCTCGGCTACGACGACGCCATATACGCGGCGGGCCGACTTCTCCACCTTGTGGCATCCGGCAATCAAACACTCGCCGAAAGAATGGCTCATATACCTGCATCGATTTCAACTCCTGAGCTTCGGATTGAATGCACGGATAAAGAAAAATTCGAAATTGTCGATACGCTTCGCGCGCACTTTCGATCCAGATACGAGACCATCGAAGTAGACGGTGCCCGAATCATTTTTGAGAAAGGCTGGGGACTCGTTCGTGCCTCGAACACACAACCCGTCATCGTCTGCCGCTTCGAGGCCGAGGACCATGCCTCCCTCGACGCATACAGGCAAGAGGTTTTCGAGCAACTCGGGCGTTTTCCTTCGGTGAAACTACCAAATGAATAACATCAGACGGCTCTACGACTGGGTACTCGGCTGGGCGGATTCGCGCTATGCGACGCCAGCGCTAGCGACCCTTTCGTTCACCGAGTCGTTTTTCTTCCCGCTTCCCCCTGACCCGCTCCTCATGGCGCTTTCTCTCTCAAAACCAAAGCGGGCGTATTTTTTTGCAACCATATGCTCGGCGGCCTCGGTCGTGGGCGGCGTGGCCGGCTACTACATCGGCCTTACTCTGTTCGATGTAATTGGAAAACCAATACTCGATTTCTACGGGGCGATGGATAAATACCTCCTCGTCCAGACCTACTTTCGCACCTACGACGCCTGGGCTGTCGGCGTCGCTGGTTTCACACCGATTCCTTACAAAGTATTCACCATATCGGCCGGGGCTTTCCGTATCAGTTTTTTAGTGTTCGTTCTAGCCTCGGTGGTCAGCCGATCGGCCCGTTTTTTTATCGTAGCCGGACTAATCAAACATTTCGGAGGGCCCATCCGAAGCTTCATCGATCACTATTTCAATATACTAACTTTTGTTTTCATTGCCCTACTAACGGGCGGTTTCCTACTCCTTAAACTGGTGAAATAGCGATGCCAAAGACACCCCCAATCTGGGCCGTCATCATGGCTGGCGGAAGCGGAACGCGCTTCTGGCCCGAGAGCCGCGCCGGGCGCCCGAAACAATTCTTGCCGCCAGGCGGACTTCCGCCCGGAAAAAAGTCAGAAAAAAAGACAGCCGCATCTCTGCTGGCGCAATCGGCTAATCGTATGAATGGCCTTGTGCCGCCCGAGCGCATTCTCATCATCGGATCGGTGGCACATCGCCGCCTTATCGCTGAAACGGTCCCCGACATTCCTCGGCGAAATGTCATTCTTGAGCCCGAGGGACGAAACACTGCTCCCTGCCTTTGCCTCGCGGCACATATCATCGAGGGGCGCGAGCCCGGCGCAGTGATGGCCGCTTTCCCTGCCGATCACCACATTGCCCGGCCCGGAACCTTGAGACGGCTTATACGGGCGGCGGCCCGCCTCGCAGGGGAGCGCGATGCAGTCGTCACCCTCGGCATTAAGCCCACCGGCCCCGAAACCGGCTACGGTTATATCGAACGAGGGAAAAAACTACCGGTACCCGGAAAAACAGAGGCCTACGGCGTCCGCCGCTTCACGGAGAAACCTACCCTTGCCCGGGCCAGGAAATTTGTTTCATCTGGTCACTTTTACTGGAACGGCGGAATTTTCATCTGGCGTGCCGAACGGGCCATTGAGGAGATCGGGCGCCGCCTACCGGAAACTTCTCGCCACATAGAGCGAGCCGCCCGGGCCCTAAACAAAAGAAAAGCTGCGGAGTTCGCCCGCGCCTTCAAGGCGGCCGAATCGATTAGCATCGACTATGCCGTGATGGAAAAATTACGCGATATTATCGTCCTGCCCGCCGATATGGGCTGGAATGATGTTGGTAGCTGGGCAGCGCTCCGGGAAGTTTTACCCCTCGATAAGAAGGGGAATCTATGGATGATCCCCGATGAGGGGAACGTTTTGGCCGATGAGACGCGAGGGCTTATTGTTCGCTCGTCTAAACCACTCATCGCAGCACTTGGCGTGGAAAATCTCATCGTGATTGAAACACAAGGCGCCCTTTTACTGTGCCATGCAGACCGCGCACAATCCGTGGGCGATCTTGTTAAACAACTAAAGGCCAAGGGACTCGGGCAACACCTCTAGCCCTGGGGAGCGAACATGAACGAGGCTATCGGATGGGTTGATGCGGTACTGCTGGGCATCCTTCAGGGGGTGACCGAATTTTTGCCTATCAGCAGTTCGGGCCACCTCGTCCTCGGCCAGGCAATCCTTGGATTCGCAAAACCCCAACTTTTGTTCGACATCCTTGTTCACATGGGAACCCTTGTTGCCGTTCTGGCCGTTTACGGAAAGGATGCCTGGCGTATCGTCAAGGCCTGGCTGTTATCCCTCATCGGCAAGAACGAGGATCGCGCCTCCCTGCGCACCGCCTGGCTCATCATCTTTGCCTCGGTCCCCGCCGGAATGGTGGGTATTTTTTTCGACGATTTTATCGAAAGCCTCTTCGCCAGCCCGCGCATGACTTCGCTCGGACTCATCGCCACGGGCACCCTTCTTTTCTTCTCAAAATTCTCCGAAACCGGAGGTAAGAGCGAGGCGGAGATTTCCTGGCTAGACGCCCTCATCATTGGCCTGTTTCAGTCCCTCGCCATCATTCCCGGTATATCGCGCTCAGGCTCGACAATCACCTCGGCCCTCTTTCGTGGTATTGACCGCGAGATGGCCGCCCGCTTCAGCTTCCTGCTCTCGATTCCCGCTATCGGAGGCGCATTCGTCCTCAAGGCGAAACACCTCGCCGACGCCTCACCATCGGACATGATTCCCCTCATCATCGGCACCGTCGCCGCCGCCCTCGCTGGCGTCATTGCGCTACGCTGGCTGCTTCGGCACGTGCAGCGGGGATATTTCAGGGGCTTTGCCTACTACTGTTGGGCGCTGGGGACTTTGGGGATAGTAGGGACATTTATTTTTTAATGAGGTCTACACAACCAACGAAAAAAGCCCCTCCTATTTGACCCAGGAGGGGGCTTTTTTCTCCAAATCGCAGGCTATTTCATGAGCGAGTAGGGACCTGGTATCCAAATCTCGGATAATTGCGACTCGATGAGCTCACCCGTGGCTGGCGAGGGCCAGTTGGGCATCGCCTTTGTCTTTTCACGAATTTCATTGCGCTCGTTCGCATCCTTGTAGGCCCAGACATGAATCCACTGATTAAGCTCCCCCGACTCGGTCATGAACACGGCCGAGAGCGGCGAGAGTTCCTCACGGGCAGCGATGTTTGGGGTCCACTTTTCTGCCATCTCGCCCAGCTTGCCTGGAAACAGCGTATAGGTTCTGAATTCATAGACGCTTCCGTATTCGCCGAGGCGGGGCTCGGGCCGAAAGGCGGGGGTCATCACAATTTTTGTAATTTGTTTCCTGAGAAGATGACCTGTCGGGGGCGGCCACCACTCGTGCTCGGCAACGGCCCGTCGGGTCTCCTCACGGTGGGCCGCATTCTCGTACTCCCAGATATGCATAATGCGGTTGAGCTGGCCAAAATCAGCATGGAACATACCCACCATACGGGTGATGGCCTGGCGACGCTCAAAGATTTCGCCAAATTTGTCGTAATACTCGGGAACCCCTCTCGGGGGAACGGTGTAGGTACGAATCTCGTAGATCATCGAAAATCTCCTTTAAATAAATCGGCATAAAACCACAAATCGCCCGGGGAGGTGGCGGCTCGCGCCCGGACAAATGTCCGCCCTCCCCGTAAAAAAAATTATTAATGTGCACGCCTAAGAATAGCGAAACTGAGGAGCCCGCGCCAGAGGTAATACAAAACGCCCCCGGCCTTTACATTAAAGACCGAGGGCTAGTTGATAACGATCTTGCTCTAAGCTACTCAAACACCCCGCTCTATTTCATGAGCGAGTAGGGGCCCGGCACCCAAATCTCAGAGTTCTGCTTGAGGAGGAAGGGCCTTGAGCCGGGAGGCCAGTTGGGCAGCTCGCGGCTTTTATCGCGCATCTCGGTGCGATGATTCATGTCCTTATAGGCCCACATGTGAATCCATTCGTTAAGCGGCCCGGATTCGGTCATAAACAGGGCAGCGAGCGGGGAGAGTTCCTCACGAGGCGGCAGATTCTCGGTCCATTTTTCAATTACGTTGGGAATCTTTCCCGGTATGACGGAGTAGGTGCGCACCTCATAGACGCTTCCGTACTCGCCGAGACGAGGCTCTGGACGAAACGGCGGCGTGGTCACGATCTTGGTGGTCTGGTTCTCAAGCAGATGGCCGATGGGGGGCGGCCACCACTCGTGCTTAGAGGTTTCGGCGCGAATTTGGGCCCGCTGGCCGTGGTCCTCGTACTCCCAAATGTGCATAATCTTGTTCAGGTCGCCGACATCAGTATGGAAGATTCCGATCATTCGAGAGAGCTTCTGTCGATCCTCAAAAGACTCGTGGAATTTTTCGTAATACTCCTGCGTGGTGCCCGGTTTAATCGTATAAATCCGCAACTCGTAGATCATCGAATTCTCCTTTTCAAAAAATGAACTTCTGTGTCGGACAACCCGCCATCCGTCGGCGGGAGATGCGCCTTAACAATTAACTACTCGCCCAGATACGCCTCTCGGACCTCGGGAGAGTTGCGCAAGACCTCGGGCCGATCACTCATGACAATGCGCCCACCCTCCATGACATAACCCCAATCGGCGAAACCAAGGGCAATGTGCGCATTCTGCTCGACGAGGAAAATGCCGGTTCCCTCTTCCCTAATTTTTCCCAATACCTCGAAAATTGTCTCGACAATCTTAGGTGCCAGACCAAGCGAGGGCTCATCAAGTAGAAGGAGCCTTGGCCGCGCCATGAGTGCCCGGCCAATGGCGAGCATCTGCTGCTCCCCGCCAGAGAGCGTGCCCCCCCGTTGGCGGCGGCGCTCAAAAAGAATTGGGAACAGGGAATATACATGATCCAGGTCCCGGCTCACCTCCTCAGCGTCATTCCGAAGAAAAGCGCCCATCTCAAGATTTTCGAGCACCGAGAGTGTCTGGAATATACGTCTCCCCTCGGGCACCTGGCATATACCTCGCTGGACAATGTGCTCAGGCTTGAGGGCATGTATTGGCTCTCCTTCAAAGCGGATAGCGCCTCGCGACACAGGATTCACCGCACTGATCGACATCAGAGTCGTAGATTTTCCCGCCCCATTACTTCCGATCAGGCAAGCAACCTTGCCCGGCCTGACTTCAAAGGACACCCCCTGAAGCGCATGAATCTGCCCGTAGTAGAAATGAATGTCATCCACTTCAAGCATACGAAGCCCCCAGATAAGCTTCGAGAACCCTGGGGTCCCGCCTAACGTCTGCCGGATCCCCTTGGAAAATCTTTTCGCCATGATCGATGACGACGATGCGGTCCGAGATGCCCATGACGACCTTCATATCATGCTCTATTAAAAGCACAGTCACCCCGCGCGCTCTGATGGCGAGCATCAATTCGTTCAGTTCGCTCTTCTCACGGGGATTCATCCCGGCGGCGGGCTCATCGAGAAGAATAAGCTGGGGCTCGCTCGCCAAGGCCCGGGCGATTTCGAGACGACGCTGGTCCCCATAGGAAAGCGCTCCGGCACGATCTGTGGCGTGAGACGCGATGCCTGCAAAAGACAAAAGCGCCAAAGCAAATTCAACAGCTGATCGCTCTTCCTCAATAGCGCCAGGAGTCCTCAGAACGGCGCCAACAGGCCCCGTTTTCAACTTGCTGTGCCGACCTACCAGCACATTTTCCATAACGCTCATTCCGCGGAACAACCGGATGTTTTGAAAGGTCCGCGTGATACCGCACCGCACAACAGCATCCGGTTTAAGGCCGACGAGACTTTCGCCGTGCAGTCGGACATCCCCTTCGGTTGGGGGAGACATGCCTGTGATCACGTTAAAAGCGGTTGTTTTTCCTGCGCCATTTGGTCCGATTAGACTCAAAATTTCGCCTTCGTTCACTTCAAAATCAAGAGATTCGAGCGCCATCACACCCCCGAAGCGCTTAGTGAGCCCAGCGCATTCCAAAAGCCGTACGCCGCTCATGCGCCACCCTCCTCGCGAGCCGCATCGGGTAGCCGGGCCTTATCAACAGAAAGACGCTGGCCACTCATCTTGATAAATCCCTGGGGCCGAAGAACCATCATGAGAACCATTGACCCACCGAGAATCATAGGGCGATAGAGGGTCAAATCGCGTAGCGCCTCGGGCAGCACCGTGAGCACCAGCGCCCCGAGTATGACGCCCGGAATACTGCCCATACCGCCGAGCACCACCATGCAGAGGATAATCACCGATTCGAAGAAATTAAAACTCTCGGGCGATACGAATGTCTGCTTGGCGGCGAACACGACTCCCGCCACACCTGCCCAAGTGGCACCAAAGGCGAAGGCGGTCAGCTTGGTATAGGTAATGTTAATGCCCATGCACTCGGCCGCCGTCTCATCTTCACGAAGGGCCGCCCAGGCACGGCCAAGGCGGCTACGGTTCAGACGACCAACGACGAACAACGTAATAAAGCAGAGCACAACAACGAGGTAGAAAAAATGCATCGGTTGATAAAGTTTATGAGTCCCAATGAAGGGGCGACCTATATTGAGGATGCCGTTCGGCCCATTGGTCAAGCCGTCCCAGTTGTTGAGTACGAGACGGATGATTTCGCCAAAACCGAGCGTCACGATGGCAAGGTAATCGCCTCTGAGCCGAAGCACCGGTATGCCGAGAAGAATTCCAAAAATCATTGACAGGGCACCGCCCGCAAAAAGTGCAGGCCAAAAAGACAATCCAATCCATGCGTTCAAGAGTGCATATGTATATGCACCCACAGCATAAAAAGCGACATAACCCAAGTCGAGCAAACCGGCAAAACCCACGACAACGTTAAGCCCGAGGGCGAGCATAACGTAAATACCCGTGACGACAAGAACATCCGTTGAATATCGATCAAGCATCCATGGAAGCAGCAAAAGGCCGAGGAGGAAAAAAGGCGCGAATTTTTTGTTGCGTATCGTCTCCTCGAAGCGCTCCCAAAATCGTGCGGCCCCTCTTTGAAGACGGGCGGCTCGCTCTGCTATGGGTCCTGCCTTCAAGGCGGCCCGCAAGATATGTACGATCAAGACACATATCGCACAGGCAATTCCAATACCAATGGCTCCCCGGGGCCCAGAAAGGGGAAGCGCCAGAAAAGCGAACCAGAGACCGACAAGGGGAACCGATGCCATACGCATGCCGCGCTACCCCCTATCCGTATTTTCCGAAGCGCCGAGAAGACCCTCGGGCCGGAAGATGAGAACGACGACCAGCACGGCGAAGGCGAATACATCTTTATAGATGGCCGAAACATAGCCCGCCCAAAAGCTCTCAAGCATAGCGAGTAAAAATCCACCCAGAAGCGCCCCTGGCACACTGCCAATACCGCCAAGTACAGCCGCCGTGAATGCCTTCATCCCTGTAATGAAACCGCTGTAGTGATTAACAAGACCGTAGTACATGCCCACCATCACCCCGGCGATGGCGGCAAGAGCCGAGCCGATGGCAAAGGTGGCGGCGATGACCCGATTAACGTCCACACCAACGAGGGAGGCCATGGTGCGGTCCTGGGCGGTCGCCCGCATGGCCCGACCTAGTTTCGTTTTCTGGATGAACAACTGTAACGCGGCCATGATGCCTAACGCCGTCAAGAGAATAAAGATTTGCAGGCCGCTGATGTAGGCGCCCCATAGCTCGAAACCGCCCAGCGCAAGAAGGTTGGGAAACGCCTTGTCCCGGGCCCCCTGTGCAACTTGAACGTAGTTTTGAAGAAAAATACTCATGCCAATGGCGCTAATAAGTGGAGAGAGCCGAGGCGCGTTTCGAAGTGGCCGATAGGCGACTCGCTCCATGGTAACGCCATAGGCGGCACAATAAATCATAGGAATAAAAAAAACGAGAACAATGGTAAGAGCGACGGAAAATTGGGTAATACCCATCGAGCCTAGAACGGAGAGAGTCGCAATGCCAATGTAGGCGCCAATCATGTAGATTTCGCCGTGGGCAAAATTAATGAGCTTGAGAATTCCGTAGACTAGCGTATAGCCCAGCGCAACCAAGGCGTAGACGGCACCAACGACAACGCCATTGACAAGCTGCTGCGTAAACATGCGGCACCTTTCTTGAAGTCACAAAAAAAGGAGACTTTTCAGTCTCCCCTTTTTGTTTATGAATTCATACCTCGTGCCTTCTTAATCGATCTGTACAAACTTACTCCCCCGCACTTGCCAAAAGACATATGGACTCTCAAGCACGTCGCCCTTTTTGTTGAACTGAATCTTACCCAGCGCCGTACTCCACACCTTGCTCCGCATGTACTTCGCCATCTTCGCGCCCTTGGTTGAACCCGTCTCGGCGATAGAGGAGAGAATCATGTTGGCCGCCACGTAGCTGTATATCGTGTAGGCGCCGACCTCTTTTCCGAATCGCTCACGGTGTTTTTTGATAATACCTTTAGCGGCGGGAATCTTGGCCTGATCGGGCGTGAAGGTGAGATAACTGCCCTCGGCGGATTTTCCGGCAATCTTGTAGAACTCATCGACAAACACACCGTCTCCCGAGACGAAATCAGCCTTAATGCCAAGGTGCTCGCGCATCTGCTTGACCAAAAGAATAGCCTCGGGGTGAATACCTCCGAAGAAAACGACTTCGGGATTTTTCTGTTTCATCGCTGTGAGCACGGGCGAGAAATCTTTGTCGCCCTGAATAATTCCGCTGTAGAAAACCGGCTTGACTCCCTTGGCCTCAAGAAAACGTTTTGTCTCGTTTGCAAGACCCTGCCCATAGGTCGTCTTATCGTGGAGAATGGCCACTCGTGTTTTTTTGAGTTTGCCCACGATGAAAGCGGCGGCCACCTCTCCTTGCTGATCGTCCCGCCCACAAACACGGAACACGGTATTGAAATTTTGCTCGGTCAGCTTGGGGTTCGTCGATGCGGGGGTAATCTGAACAACACCGGACTCGGCATATACCGTCGAGGCGGGGATGGAGACAGAACTGTTGAAATGGCCGACTACACCCACCACGCCAGAGTTCACAAACTTATGCGCTATGGAAACACCTTCACGGGGGTCGTGCCTGTCATCACCCCAGAGAATTTCCACCTTCATTTTCTTGCCGCCGACCGATACCCCGCCCTTATTGTTCCACTCCGATACGGCGAGGAGCGCCCCGTTTTTCAACATCTCCCCGAATGCAGCCTGATCTCCAGTGAGCGGACCAGCTACACCAATCTTTATCACCGCAGCTCCCGCTCCCGAGGGAAGGGCCAGGAGTGCCATAAACACCATGGAAACAACTATGCGAATTATCGTCCGGTACATTTATGACCTCCATTCAATCCATTTTTTAAGACCGGCTTCGAATCGGAATAGGCTAAATCCGGCCAACACCCGTGAATTGCATTAAGATTCTACAATCAGGCAGAAACATTATCTGCCCAGGAATATCAAAATAATAACATGCGTTTCAACGAAGGCAAGAAAAAACCAGTTCCCCCGAGATGGCAACCATGGCCACTCAGGACGATTTTACCCGTTCGATATACTCTCCTGTTCGGGTGTCGATCTTGAGAATATCGCCCTCGTTCAGAAATAGCGGGACGTTCACCGTAGCGCCCGTCTCTAGTTCAGCAGGTTTCGTGGCCCCGGCCGCCGTGTCACCTTTCAGGCCGGGCTCAGCTACTGCAATAGCCAACTCGACAAATGTTGGGAGATCGACCGAAATTGCGTCACCTTTATAAAACATGATGTCACAAACCGACTCTTCCTTGAGCCATTTGACGCCCTCACCAATACTTTCTTTTGTAAGAGAGGTTTGGTCGTAGTCCGAGGTGTCCATGAAAACAAACATGTCTCCGTCCCGGTAGAGGTATTGCATCTCTTTTTGGTCGATATCGGCGGCTTCCACCGACTCGCCGGAGCGAAAAGTTTTCTCGATGACGCGTCCTGACCTGAGGTTCTTGAGCTTCGTTCGAACAAAGGCACCCCCCTTGCCCGGTTTGACGTGCTGAAATTCAACCATGATAAACGGTGTGCCATCCATCTCGATTTTGAGACCGTTTCTAAAATCGCTTGTCGAAGGCATAAGCCATCAATCTCCTTGCGTATAATACGCTATAAAACAACCAGGTCCTTTGTAATGGCTCTTGTAAGAACTTCCTTGCCCCTCTCCGTGACAAGCACCATATCCTCGATGCGAACGCCGCTCCAGCCCGGCAGATAGATGCCCGGCTCAATTGTAACCATCATACCCGGCTTGAGGCGCTCCTCGACACCCGGCCCAAGACGAGGGCCCTCATGAATGTCCAGCCCCACTCCGTGTCCCGTACCGTGCCCAAAAAACTTACCAAAACCCTCTTCCCGAATTACGCGCCTAGCAGCCTCATCCACATCACCGCATTTCACATTCGGACCAACGGTATCCACCGCCGCCATTTGCGCCTTGAGAACAATATCGTAGATTCTCTGGGCTTTCTTCGATGGTTCTCCAAGCGAAAAAACTCGGGTTGTATCCGCGTGGTAGCCTTCCACCACGGCCCCGTAGTCTATAGTAATCAAATCTCCTCGACGCAAAGATCGGCTCGAGGCGACCCCGTGCGGAAGCGCCCCCCGCGTCCCCGAGGCCACGATAAAATCAAAGGCCGGACCACTAGCCCCTCGCTCTCGCATAGCCACCTCGAGCGCTAGAGAGACTTCTAGTTCTGTAACGCCGGGGCCCATCATCAACGCAGCCTCCGAGAGCGCCTCTTTATTCAGCTTCGCTCCCCGACGGAGGAGACGCACTTCTTTTTTATCTTTCAGGAGCCTCAACCCCTCCACAAGACCTTGGACAGGCACTAGCCGAACGCCTCGAACCTCTTTCTTGAGCCGGCTATATAAATTGTAGGTAAGAGCCGATTCCTCAAACCCAAGGGTTTTCACCCTGCTCTTTTTCGCCTCGGCAGCAATTCCAATGATCGGGTGATTATGCTCAGAAAATTTAAATGCCTTATCTACCTGGCGGGAAACCTGGGAGCGGTATCTGAAATCGGTGATAAACACCGCCGAGCGCTCTGTCACGAAACATCCACCGGCAGTTCCAGTAAAGCCTGTCAGATAGCGGAGATTCCGAAGATCAGTCACCGCAAGAGCTGAGACGCCCTCCCTCCGCATTTTTCGCCGTAGGGCCTTAAGACGCTCGCTCATCTCGCCTCGCTCGGTGGAAACTCTTCTCCCTTTACATTTTTGTCGATAGCCGCTCGTAGTGCCGAGAGATAACCATAGTTGCCAAGTCCAATGAACGAGCCCGCCGATACGGGGCCGATCATCGAAAGATGACGAAATTCCTCGCGGGTGAGTACGTTCGAGATGTGCACCTCGTAAACAGGAAGGTCGAGGCCACCGATGGCGTCCCTAAGCACAACACTCGTATGGGTATATCCACCCGGATTAAAAATGCATGCAGCGCACCGTCCAGCGGGAGGCTTCCCCTGCTCAGGGGCCAATGCGCCCCCGGCGCGCTGGAGTGCGTCCACTAATTCACCCTCGACATTAGACTGGAAACAATCAAGTTCCACCCCTTCGGCGCGTGCAACAACCGCGAGCGAGGCTTCAAGATCAGCTAGCGTTGTATCGCCGTAAATTTCGGGCTCCCTTGTTCCCAGGAGATTCAAATTCGCGCCGTTCAACAATAAAATTCGCAACTCGTCACCTTCCATATAGCAAGAATCGACCTTAAGAATGGGGATGGTAGGCCAGTGGTGGCCGAATCGTCAACGAGAGAGCGGGGGCCAGGAATGCAGCCACCGGGGACGATGGAATTACCGCCGAGCAAGCGCCAGCGCCGCCCGCCACCGAGAGGCCGGAACCTCTTGTCCCGTGCTCACACCACCAATTTTATCCATGAGAACGAACTTTGGAAGACCTTTCCTTGTTTTCTTATCACGGGCCAAGGCAGCCCTAAGCACCCGCGTCTCGGGGGGCTTTTTCATGCCCGTGGGTAGCCCAAAACGCTCAATGAGAGCTATCAGGCGCTCAACATCATCTTCACGACAACGCCCGGCGGCCAAGGACAGCCGCACCGCCGCCGACATTCCAATGGCCACGGCCTCTCCATGAAAAAGACTGTCCGAGTAGCCAGCCATCAACTCAACGGCATGGCCAAGGGTGTGACCAAAATTCAAGGTTTCACGGAGGCCCGACTCACGCTCGTCGGCCTCGACAACGCGTGCCTTGAGGCGGCAATTCACGGCCACAACATGCGCCATCACCGCCACCTCGCGCCTGAGCACCCGAGCGGCATTTTTCTCAAGAAAACTAAAGAGCCGAGGATCACCTATCGCAGCATGCTTAACGACCTCGGCAAGGCCTGCGCGATAGTGTCGCTCGGGGAGTGACCTGAAGGCACCCAATTCTGCGAACACAGCAGCCGGCTGATAAAACGCACCAATAAGATTTTTCCCCGCCTTGTGGTCAACGGCGGTTTTCCCACCAACGGCACTATCCACCTGGGCCAGCAGCGTCGTTGGAACCTGGATATATGGCAGCCCCCTGAGATATGTTGCCGCCGCGAAACCGGCGAGGTCGCCAACCACCCCGCCCCCCAGAGCAACAACACCGCAGCCCCTCTCAATTTTCAGTGCAGCGAGCCGGTCAAATATTTTCGACAGTTGGACAAGCGACTTACTCCGCTCACCCGGAGGCACAGCATAAAGTGCGGCATCGCATCCGGCTTGCTTGAGCGATTCAAGCACCCTCTCACCCAGCAAAGGGCCCACATTTTTATCTGTGACAACTAGCGCGCGACCACCTGGAAAATATTTTTTTGCTGCACTTCCCAGATTATTGAGCGCACCGCGACCGATTGTGATCGTATAGCTGCGATCCCCAAAATTTACCCGTACGTTTTTCATGCCGCAGCCATAGCACGCCAAGCCAACCCCGCCCCAACAGCGGCGATGGGTGACAGCAAGTCAACGAAATCAGGATCAAATGAATTGGAGGGCACATCCACCTTTCGAAAAGGCTCGATTAGTTCGACGGGAATATCGAGAGAAGCAGCCAAATAGCCTGGCAGTCCGTCAAGGTGAACCCCACCACCACTCAGCACCATCCGCCGAACCTGAAACTCTGGATATGCTTGAGCATGCATCTGATAGGTTCGACCAAGTTCACGCGCAAGACGTTCGACCTCAGAGCGAATCGCGTCGGCCACCGCCCGAGGGCTCGGAGATGGTTTTGAGCCCGTTTTAATTCCCTCGGCTTCAAGCCTATTTACTTTTAAATTTTCACCTATTTTTTGCGTAACAGATGCACCACCCAAAGGCACATAGCGAGTCATCAGAGTACGGCTCCCCTGAACAATATGAATCATCGTTTCAGAGGCACCGATATCTACAAGAGCTGTGGGCTCACCGTCCTCATCCATCCCCGAAAGAGCATAAGCACTTTCAATGGCAAGAAAATTCAAATCAACGAGCATGGGCTCAAATTTCAGATGCTTGAAGAGATCGATCGTGTCGGCAATCGCTTTTTTCCTTACGGCGATGATTAGATATTCGTCCATCGTCTCACCGTCCACCTCGACCTTTCTAATTTTTTGACTTCTCAGGCGTGCCTCATCGATGGAAAATGGCAGAATTTGATCCGCCTCGGCCGCCACCGCCTCCTC
>JABJAL010000010.1 GCA_018669005.1 Nitrospinaceae bacterium | reverse complement strand
GATCGAAGCCATGCGCGCCGGCGCCTTCGACACGGTACAGATTATGTACTCACTCGCCGAGCGCTCCTGCACCGAGGCACTACTCCCCCTGGCCCAAGAGATGAACATCGGGGTTATTGTCCTGCGTGCGATTCTCGGCCTCCTGGCGAATCGAATACCACTGGGCCCGAACGCTCCGCCACTGAAAGATGAAGGACCTAAGAAACTTCTCGCGGCTGACGAGCGAGGCGAGTTCGATTTCATGAAGCCCCTGGGCGCCGCCACCCCAGGCCAGGCGCTACTTAAATATATCCTCGCCCACCCGGCCGTCTCGACCATCATCCCGGCAACGGGCAAGGTAGAGCGCATCGCCGAGAACGCGGCTGCCTCGGGCGGCGCGGCCCTGCCCCCAGAGGCCCTCCGAAAACTTGAGGCGCTGCTGGATTGAACACGGCTAAATTTAAAACCACCTGTCCTTTTGAATCTTTACCGGATATCCTTGGCACTTCGAACCGCCACTTTTTTAGGCTGGATACCGGTATGCGCCGCAGATTGACATTGTTATTTCTGGCTTTTTTCACATTCGTTATCGCGTTCACGGCCCCGGTGCGCCCGGCGGAGGCTACCCCGGCGGCTCAGAGGGCAAAACCAGCCATTTCGCTCTCTGAAAGCGAGCGAGAATGGCTCCGCGAGCACCCGATCCTCAAGCTCGCGCCTGACCCGGATTTTCCACCCATCGAGTACCTGGACGGGTCCGGCGTCTACCGCGGGATCGCCGCCGACTATGTCACCCGGCTTGAAAAAATCCTCGGGGTGCGCTTCACCATCGTGCCCCTCAAGACCTGGCCCGAGGTGCTCAAGCGGGCAAAGAGCCGCGAGATTGACCTGTTCGGCGCGGCGACATTCTCGCCTCAGCGCGCGGCGTACATGCGCTTCACCCGGCCCCACATCGAGTTGCCGGGCGTGATCATCACGCGCAAGGAAACCGGGGGCGCGATCGGCCTCGATAATATCCTGGACATGCGGGTGGCCATCGTCGAGGGCTACATCTGGCAGGACCTGCTCAAAAACAAATACCCGAGCTTCAAGCCGCACCTCGTCCCAAACATCAGCGCGGGCCTCAAAGCCGTCTCCTTTGGCCGGGTCGATGTGTTCATCAACGATCCGGCGACCTCGACTTTTTATATCGAAAAGGAGGGCATCACGAACCTTCGGGTGGCCGGCGAAACAGGCATGTTCACTCGCCTCGCCATCGCTGTCAGGAAGGACTGGCCCGAGCTCCGGGACATACTCGACAAGGGGCTGGCTGCCATCGGCCCCGATGAGAAACGCGAAATCTTGAGAAAATGGGTGAACCTCGGGACCGAGCCCTGGCAAATCTCGACCGAGCATATGGTGCAGATGGCTATGATTACCGTCTTCTTCGTCATCCTCGCGATCCTCTTCTGGAATCGCACGCTCCACCGGCGGGTCGAGATAAGAACCCGTGAGCTCCTCGAAGCGAAGGATGAGGAAGAGCGAAGCCGGCAGGTCTTCGACCGCGTTTTCTACGACAATGTCATTCCCATGATCATGGCCGCCCCGGACCAAACCATCACCCGGTGGAACCCGGCGGCCCAGGCGCTTTACGGCTACGCCGAGGACGAAGTCGTGGGCAGGAACGTTCATCTACTGATACTCGATGACAACAAGGATGAAATGGACTTCGGACTGGACATCCGCCAAAAGAACGCCCCCGGTTCCATGCAAACCGTCCATCTCAAAAAAGACGGCACGAGCGTCCCGGTCGAGATCACCCTCTCGCCCATCCACGGCCCCGAGGGAGAGATCATCGCCGTCGCCGGCATCCACAAGGACCTCACCGAGAGCCTTCGGGTGGACCGCATGAAAAGCGAATTCATCTCCACCGTGAGCCATGAGCTCCGCACCCCGCTCACCTCGATCACCGGGGCGCTGGGGCTGCTCAAAAGCGGGGTATTGGGCCCGATGCCGGAGGAGACGGCTCACATGGTCACGATCGCCCACGGCAACAGCGAGCGCCTTGTGCGCCTCATCAACGATATCCTCGATATGGATAAAATCGAGTCGGGCAAAATGGACTTTAAGATGGGGCGGGTCGAACTCTCCGGGCTCATCGAGCGCTCGCTCGAGGAAACGCGCGCCTACGGCGAGCAGTACGGCGTAAGCTTTGACTTTCAAAAAATAACCGTCGGCGCCTGGGTGCGCGGCGACGCCGACCGGTTGCTCCAGGTGCTCGTCAACCTCATCTCGAACGGGGCCAAATTCTCGCCCGAGGGCGGCCGGGTCGAGGTCGCGCTCTCGGAAAATGAAAGCGGCTACCGCGTCGAGATCGCGGACCACGGCCCCGGGGTGCCCGAGGAATTCCAGGACAAAATTTTCGAGAAATTCACCCAGGCCGACGCCACCGACCACCGCCAGAAGGGGGGCACAGGTTTGGGCCTTTCCATTTGCAAGGCCATCATCGAGCAACATGGGGGCCAAATCGGCTTCGGCCCCACCCCCGGCGGCGGCGCCACCTTCCACTTCACCCTCGGCGGCTATGAAGATACCGAAGTCGAGACCATTGATAGGCGGTAAGGCTTTACTCCCTACCACCACCCGACCCCATTCACTGCTTCCCCTAAACTCTTTTTAGGCAAGTTGGGCGATGATGAACAGCTAGCCTGTAATGGTGGAGGCTGCCGGGGCGCAGCGTTGCTCATCCGAGAAATCGCCGTAGCCAGAAGCGGCCATTTGAGGCTAAAATACCTCCCCCAGAGAACTAAAAGGGTAGTGGCAAAATTCTATGTAGTGGCAATGGAGCGTGATGCATGGCCGATATGACGAATTATCTAGAGCGGGCCCTCACCCATGTTGAATCCCTGCCCCCGCTCTCCAATGTCTTCCATAAAATCTTAGAACTAACCGAGGGAGATGATTACTCACGGGACGATCTGATTCGTTGCGTGTCGCTCGATCAGGCCATCGCTGCCAAGGTCCTTCAGACCATTAATTCAGCCTACTTCGGAATGGGCCAGCGTGTTACGAGCCTGGAGGTCGCAGTGGGCCTTCTGGGAGACAAACAGGTGCGCGACCTTGCCATTATGTGCACTACATCCGGGCTTATGGGGGTTCCCATTCGTGGGTACGGGATTCAGGCCAATCAATTTTGGCTTCATTCCATTACGACGGCGTTCGGGGCGCGTTTAATCGCCGACAGGTGCAGCTCATGGCACCGGGAAGAGGCCTTCGCCGCAGGTCTCCTCCACGACATCGGCAAAGTAGTGCTCGACCGAATTGTCGAGGAGCCGGACAAAGAGACCCTTCAAAAGATCGCAGAGGAGATACTTCCCGAGCACCATACGAAAGAGATGGACCTCTATGGATTCGACCATTGTGCGATCGGATTTTTTCTGGCGAGGAAATGGAATTTTTCCAAGGAGCTGACCGAATCCATCGCATTCCACCATTACTCGGATCTAGATGTAGACCACAAGGAGATGGTCCAGGTTATAAGCTTTGCGGACATGCTCTCTCATCTGATTCTGGCGAATGAACCCGAGCCCGATTTTGCCGCACTGTTTAAAAACGAGGAGAACATTCCCTTCGGTCTCTCGCTTCAGGATATCAACGATATATACATCCAATTACAGGCAGAAGTGAGTGACTCAGAAAAATTCCTGGGGATAAATCAGTAGTCGTTTAGAGTGCGTGATTTTTAAAGTTGCATTTAAAGTAAAAAGCTTTTCCGAGCCTTCAGAAAACGGCTCCAGCCCATTTCAATGATATGGAAACAAGACCTTGGCCGATATATTAATCGTCGCGCAGGAAGAGATTTTGTGCGATTTGCTTGAACTCACCTTAACCCAGCTGGGTCACAGCGTGGAAATAACGGATAGCGGGCATGAGGCATTTAACCGCATCCGCAACGCGATGTTCGACGCATTGATTATTGACAATTCCATGTCCGATATGACGATGCTGGATTTTTTAAAAACCCCCAGGGGGGGAGGGAGCACCCGCGCAAAGGTCATGGCACTCAGCGATGAGTGGACGCCGGAGATGATAGTTGATTGCAGAAAAGCCGGGGCAAGCGATTTATTATCGAAACCGTTTAATCTCCCCGATCTCCTGATTCGAATCGAAAAACTCTTCGAAACCAGATAACCACCCTTGAGAGCCCTTTCGGCTCGTTATTTACAACCTTTATGCAAAATATTTCTTTCAATCCTAGCTTGATTCCAACCGATTAATTTAAAGCGCTACCCCCAACCTCGCTAACAGCCTCCCCAAACGCTTTTTCGGCCAATTGGGTGACTTCCTCTAAAAGCTTGTGGTGGCGCGCATTTCATCTTCAAACTTTTCGAGAATGGCTTCCTTGGCGGTGTCGAGGGCCTTGTTGGACTGGAGGCGAAGGCGCTCGCCCGAGAATGTAATTCAGTTTCGCAACCAGCGCGGCACCGCTGAGCAGCGGGCCAAGATGAGACCGCAAACAGGAGAAGCATATCCGCCAAGTGCCAAAAATCGTGAAAATACATCGAAATCGGATTATCGTCTGGGACTGGAGGGGCCGTCCGAGCCAGAGACAGTCGCCTGAAGAGAAAATCCGACGTAGAATAGTGTTAAGTTGGAATTTCCCTACTCAAGGAACCGCCTGAGATTTTTTTTTTGAAAACACCCACAAACGGTGACCATCAAGCATACGCTTTTTCGATATTTCAGGAGATGAAGCCATGTTCACAGCCTGCCTAACATACTGTAGAGGCCTGAAACTTCTACAGGCCCTTGCTGCGGTGGCCCTAATCTTTGGCGCAGCATCTGTTTTTTCCGGCGGTCAAGTTCTCTTCGGCCCCGAGAAAATGCGCCTCGCCGCGGGCAATTACGTCCCCGCCGTGGTTTGGTTTAATTTTTTCGCCGGATTCGCTTACATGGTAGCTGCGATCGGACTTTTCCGACACGCCGAGTGGGGCGCACACCTCGCATTGGCGATCGCGGTGGCCACGGTGATGACGTTTGCGGCTTTGGCTGTTTATATCTTCACCGGTGGCGCCTTTGAAGCCAGAACCATAGGCGCCATGACATTGCGCACGGGTTTGTGGGGCGTCATCGCGTGCGTGGCCCGACAGGGCATCTTGCGGAAAAAATGATGCGAGATTAACCGGGGGTATTCGCCAAAGTTGGTCCCTGACCCCACAACCATTAAGCTCGAACGCTACCCCCCCACCTCGCTAACAACCTCCTCAAACGCTTTTTCGGCCAGTTGGGCGACTTCCTCTAAAAGCTTGGGGTGGGCGCGCATCTCCTCCTCCAGTTTTTCGAGGATGGCCTCCTTGGCGGTGTCGAGGGCCTTGTTGTACTGGAGTCGAAGGCGCTCGCCCGAGATACGGGCGTTCTCTAAGCGCGCAATCATTTGCGCCAGCTTGTCGGGCGGCATTTTTTTCATCACCTCAGGGGGTATGTCGGCGGCGGCCTCGACGGCGCGGGCAAGGAGCATTCGCCGGGCGAGGGCGGCGGCTTTCTCGCCCGGGTCGGCGCCCTCGTAATAGCCATCGTGCTCAAGCATCTTGTCCACGAGAAGTTCCAAGGATTTCATTTTGTCGGCAGCGGCAAAGAGGCGCTGGTTATGCTTGCACATGGCGGTGCGGCCGATGGTCTTGCCGGTAAAATCCTCGAAGGCCGCGCAGGCTTCATCGAGAGTGCCCCCCGATAATAGAATCGGGTTCACCACTTCCTCGGCCCCGTAGCGGGCGATCTTACGGCGCGGGCCGGTGGTCGGCTGTTCCATCACAGCTCTCCTATCAAAATATCGGACTCGGCGGGAAGCGCCCCCTCAAGGAGCCCCCGGCCCTTGCGAGTGAGGTGGGCCTCGTAGTCGGTAAGAAGGCGACCCACGGCGCCGGGTGTGGATTTGCGCACAAGCCCGCGCGCAGCCAGTTCGTCCACAACCTCTTCAAGAGAGTCGCGCCCCAGGGGAAGGCCCCTGTCGTGATGGCCGGCTTCCCTCAGCGCGGCCCAGAGCATGAGGCTGCCGATTCGGGTTCTCGCTGAGAAGGCGTCCTGGTAGTAGAGAATTTTTAAAATATCGCCCCTTAGTACGGGGCCGGCAAGCTCTTTCAAAACAATCGCCTCCTCGGTCGTCGTTCAAAGAAAACGGGTGGCTGCATCATTCCTCCCCTGCCCCGCCCCGCAGGGCGGCAATGCCCTCGTTGGCGCGGCGAAGCTCTGAGAAAACCTCGGCGAACGAGGTGCGAATGGCTTCAAGCTCGCGAGTAATGTCGTCCCTCCGGGCAAATCGCAGGTGCATCTCGTCGATGCGACCCTCGGCGCGAAGCGCCCTGGCGCGATGTTCATTCTCAGCGGCCTCGAACTCGCGGCGAAGCTGGGCGCCCACCTGCTCGACCCTGCCTCTGAGCTCGGTATGAATAATCCGGCCCAGCACCCCAACCAGAGTGAGGGCGAGCGCGAGGGCCCCCCATAGAGCGGTGGCGCTAAATGCCGGTGTCCATCCTGAAAACATATTTCTCTCCTTTCGCTAAAAAATCCGATCAGCTCCAGACACCCAATGGGGGGGGGCATTCAGCGAGGCAGCCTGGCAAGAGAGAGGGATACCTCCTCGCGCACGAGAGAATGTAGACGATCATTGCGGGATCCCACTTACAGGAAATGCGTAGTAAATGGAGAGGGCCTTGCCTGCCTATATCTGCTATTCTTTCAATCTCTTAAGGGAGAGAGCGCGATGAAAAAAGGGATGTTTGTCGTAATCGGGGCAGGTGGCCTCGGGCTATTTGGGACGGCTGCAGCCCACGCCCACGGCTCCGAGGAAATCGAGATATTCGCCTACCTGCTTGAGGAGGAAGGCTTCTTCCGTATAGTGGCGGGCCTGGTCGGTGTGGTCTTTGCTCTACTCGGCCTCTACATCACCTGGAACGGAAACAGCGTCTGGGGCGAGATGATCAAATCCGGCGAGACACACGGCACCTCCAGGACAAAGATGATAGCTCCCGGCTTGGTTTTCGTTGGCATCAGCGCAGCCATTATTTTCGCGGCAATCTTTATCCTGCCCAACAAGGTAGACGTAGGCGGTCATCACCCCGATATTGAGGTTAAAATACCGGAGAAAAAATAATGCGTGCACCGAGCATTTCACATTTAACAAATAAGAGAGAAACCATGGATATTCATTTTGATAAAACATTCGAGAACAGGCGTCACGCCCTTTTTTTGTTCGCCGTTTTTTTTATCTGCCTTTTCATCACCTCAAAGGCGGTAGCGCAAACACCAATCGCATCGAAAAATGAAGTTTACCTCAAAGCGTTTTACACACTGGATGAACCAAGGTTTCACTGTGTCGATATTCCGGGGCACCGAAAACGCGTTAGGGTTGAAGCCACCCTTTCGGTTCACACCTGCAAGGAGGGGATATGGAATCTCGACGAGCGCTTCGACCGGGGAGCATTGTCGAAAGGATTGCTTAAAATGTCTCATTACGGGCTCTGTGTCGCAGCAGACACCGCCGTCGATGGCGCAAAGCTTCGCCTCCAAAAATGCGACGGCGCCCCCCTGCAATCATGGCGCTATGATAATTATCGCCTGCGCCTCGATAAACATCCTGATAAATGCCTGACCATCGGACCTGAGCCCTCTCGGCTCACACCGGGCGGGCGAAGGCTCCCTTCCCGGCATATGGCGCGCTCGCTGTCCCTCTCGGCATGTTCTGATGAAGCGTTTTCAAGGCAGCTGTGGCGTTTCGAGTCACCCATGAGGCGAAGCGGCTCGGTAATGCCATTTAAATGAGGATTTGAATTTCCTAAATGGTCGGCGTCACTTTTTTCCAACAAAAGCCTTTCTCCAATCTACGAATTCAACGTCCAAAATTTCCTTAAAACAATAATTGACATTTTCAATATTAGACATATGATTAACACACAACAAAATTGAGAGTGCCCCCACACTCCCCTGTCTTCGAAAGGAGCACGCCTATGTTATTCGTCACGAACAGAGCGATAAACGAAGAAAAAAACGGTAACCCGAATCGAAACATCTCCTTTTATCTCGACAACACTGAATCCGAGCAATCCGTTTATTACTCTCGCCGGGATGGAGAGGGCAGATATACAGAAATCGGAAGCGCCAATTTCCATCAAGAACTCCGTGATTCATCTTACAAGCAGATTCTTTTGTACATCCACGGATTTTCCAATCTACCCGAACCCCACATTTTCCCTCGCGCTGCCAAGCTACAGGAGCTTTTCGACGCCAAGGAGGCGAACGGCGTACAAGTCGTTCCCATGATCTGGCCGTGCGACAACGACGCGAGCATTCTCGGAGATTACTGGGACGATCAAAAAGCGGCCGACGCGAGCGCGTTCGCTTTTGCGAGAGTGCTGGAGAAATTCATGGCGTGGCGAGCCGATTCGGAACCCTGCATCAAGCGGATCAACCTGATTGCGCATTCAATGGGAAACAGGGTGCTGAGGCAAACCCTCGCGGCCTGGCGCAAATATGATCGCCCCGGCGGGTTGCCCCTGATTTTTCGAAATACGTTTTTGATGGCCGCCGACATCGTCAACGAGTCCCTCGAACGGGGAAAAGCCGGCGAAGGAATCTGTCACGCATCGAGGAATGTGCTTGTCTACTATGCCTCCGACGACCTCGCTCTACGGGCTAGCAAGGCATCGAACCTCAAGAACAAGGTCGCATCGAGGAGGTTGGGACATTCGGGTCCAGAGGACATGTCTACGGTTCCGGGTAATGTCTACGCCATCGATTGCGACAACTTCAATACGAGATACGACACACCCACCGGGCATTCTTATTTTCTTGACAATGATGCAGGCGAATCAGGCGTGGTTTTTAATCACATGTTGGAGGCTATCCAGTCCGGCCGCGTTCCCACCGGAGACGATTTCAAGGAAAGGCAGATTATTTTGACTTAATGGGATGTACGCTCGCCAACTATTATGTCGGAAGATTTCCGAGGATGCGCCTCTAATACCCGTCGCGTTTCAATCGGTCCCGGTTCCACTCGGGATCGATCTCATTGTCCTTTGTCATGATTGCCATGTCGCAGAAAAACTCGATGCGGTTTCCAAATGGATCGAGGAAAAAAAACGCCCGATTTTCACCGGGGTTGCCGTTTCCCTCAGGGTGAGTCGGGCTGAATACGACAGGATCGCCACCCTCTTGATGGGGCGGTACCAACTGAACGCCCTCGAATGCCAATAACCGCTCGCGCCAGGCTAAAAGAGTTTTTCTGTCCGCGACCTCAAAGGCAATATGGGGGAAAGTGATGGTGGTCTTATTTCCCTCGTCCTTAGTGGGCTGGCCTTCCGGCCACACCTCAACCCCGATAGTGTGGTGGAGGGCATCGCTCCTGAAAAACGAAATTCCAAAGGGCAGGTTCGTCACATCGGGCCCGACACTCTCAACAAAGATAAAACCGAGAGTGTCCTGGAAGAAGGCTATATTTTCTTCAAGCCGCCCGCCTCGCATGCCGACATGCTGCAACCTGAGCGGGCCGGGAGGAGAAGGCATGGTATCGCCCTAGTACTCGAACACTGTCGGCCCGTCGACTTTCTCAGTCAGCGCCGAGGCAGCGGCGCGAGCGGCACCGAGGCGCCAACCGCGTTCAGCCTCGAGAGTTTGAGAAGGGTCGCCAAAGGGGTGGTGAAAATGCCCGGCGCGATTGTTGACAATGCGGTTGGCCCCGATATCGCGCGCCACACTAGGCAGGCAGGTGACGACGACGGTGGGAATGCCTTCCCGCTCAAGCGCTCTTGCCAGCGCAGCCCCGCTGCGCGTTCCGGTGCCTCACGTGGCGGGGAGAACAGCTCCCTCGACTCCGGCCGTTTTGAGTTTGGCAGCCCAAGCGCGGCCAATGTCGTCCATGTCAGCAAAAGCGCCGCCGTTTCCGCAGGTGCTAAGAAAATCATTATGGAGCTCACCAATTTCACCCGCACCCTCCATTTGACGGAAGGCATCGACGGCGAGCATGCGGTCTGGCTCATCGTTGACGAACAGGGTGTTGAAACCGCCGTGGATGGAGATAAAGGTGCCCCCCGGAAGGGCGTCTTTGCCCTCGAAAGAGTATGTGGCCCAGGCATCGTTCCTCGCTCCGGCAAAACGATCCGGGTTGCCGGGTGGGACCATGCCGCCCTCTGATACGATGGCGATGCGGGCTTTTTTAAGATCGGCAATAGGCTCAGGGGGGGTGACATCATCAAGAATGGGAACTTCGAGTTCAGTCTCATAGGGCTCGCCCTTGATTTTCTTTAAAAGCAAATCTACGGCGCGCCTTGAGGTCGGCAGCTCGGCGAATTCATTGTAGCGAATACCTCTCGGGAAGTAGCCTTCATCGGCGGCATTGCCGAGGACCGCGCCCCTCGCGAGCTTAAGTCCGATGCGGACTGCAGCCTCAAGAGCCTCTTCCATCCCGGCGGCGGACTCGGCGGCGGGGGCAGTGTAAACGCTGGCTCCGGCGGCAGAAAAACCCGGATTCTCAGGGTGCATGGCGGTGATGGCGGAAATTTTCGCCTCAAGCGCAGCGCGACAAACAGCGGCACAGGCAAGCCCGAAGCGCCCGGCATTGAAAGCGGGTCCGGCGAGGATGAGATCGGGAGAAAATTCCTTAATCAACGAGATGGCCTCGGCGGCACAAGCCTCCTCATTTTCGGCAAACAGACCATCGCCCGCGAAAACGGTGCCGACAACTTCGGCATCCGCACCCAGAATTTTATTTAGCAGAAGACCCGGACCCACGGGACCCGCCTGTGCGGATACGGGGTGGTCGCTTTTCTCCTCGCCACCTACGCCGGCAAAGAACTGGTTAAGGTAGTGAACGACCCGAAGTTTACCGCTCATGGCCTGCTCTCCCTATATGGATTCATTTCAAAAAAATAAATTTTAGCGTGCCGGACAAACATCCGCCTGGTCAAATACCAGGTTGGGTGAGCACCCGGCGGGGTGAACACCCAGATGGGGTGAATATCTCGATCATAGCGCCACGGGGAGAGTGAATTTGGTGGCGTCACACATCGACTACGAATCTCCCCGCATTTGCTGTCGTTGCTACGCATTTGCTGTCGTTTTGCGGCATTTGCTGTAGTTGCCTCATGATTCCCGGCAACGCTGCGAGCTCAATAAGCCTTGCCCACCATGTTGTTCAAGTCCATCGCCCACTCGTTGGCGTAGTAGTCGCTGTCGGCCATGGTAAATGCCTCGCGGGCGTTCCGATTCTTGCCGCCATAGAGTTTGACGACCTCTGAGCCGATGACCCGCTCCATGGCAGGGGCCTCGATGCGATCGCCCAGCATACCTTTGGAAATTATGGCGTCGGCCTCGGGCACATGGTAGACAAGCGGATACTCGCCCGAACCGGGCCTGCCCACTTCGTAAATAATCGGGACGGCGCTCACCCCCATCTGCTCGAGCGCCTGGACGGTGAGCCAGTAGTCCATCGAGGAGTTGCCGCCGCCCTCAAACGCAAGGGCCGCACCATCTGCCTTAAGAAGAGTGGCGAGCTTGGCCACATAGTGCGCCGAGCGCTCCTTGAGCGCCTGGTTGTCGTGATGGCCGCGCGTAATGATCATCCCCACAAAATTGAGGTCCACACCATGCCGGCGGTAGAGCTCGTATATGAGCGGCATGTTGCAGTGAATGTAAGTCGGTACCTTCTGCCCCGTCTTGTAATTCGCCCCCACCACCGCACCGTCTAGCATTTCGTTCGGATGGATGAGCGTGGGAACAGAATCCCCCAGATTCTTGCCATACATGAAGGTCTGAACCATAGACGCTTGGTGCATGACTTGATCAACGAAAACGACTCTGGGAAGGGCGGGATCGACATCCCCGAGTTCAAAAGTCTCAACACTAACGGGCTCAAGCTCCGCTGTGCATTCAGCCAGTCGAGATGCCACTTTCAAGGTCGCCAAGCGTACCGCATCATCATGCGCTTCGTTCGAAATGTCTTCTAGAGGCTCAAAGCGGGCGACAAGATTCGCCGTCTCAGAATTCGTACAATACCTCTCGCCGGGGCCAGACATATCGATAATACCTTCGCGGTAGGTCATGATTCCACTCATGGGACCCAAAAAATAGGTGGAGCTGATCACACACATCCCGCCCAACTTGTGGGTGCGGCCATCGCCCGCAGTTATCGCCGAGCCAAGAAATCCGGGGAACGCGCCCGAGCGACCTTTTACCTTGTAAAGAGGCTCAACCGCATCAAGAACATTCGTGATCCGTACCGAATCGCCAGGCATGGCAGCATGAAAACTGACATCTTTAATAGTGCCATCTTTGAGTACCAGCTCACGTAGTTCATTGGCGTCCACGGTGAGCGTTCTGCCTTGGTATTCAAAGCGCTTTCCAACAACAACTTCAGAAACGGGAAAAATACCCATCTCCAATCGCATGGACATAATTACCCCTTCTAACCTACCGTGCGTAAATCGGCGAGATCGTTCTCTATCTGCGGCAAATCGAGCACCATTTCCATCATGAGTAGCTTATCGGCATAAATATCCTCGGGAACCTGAGAGCGCACCTGCTCCTCGAGGATGTGAAATACGGGGAGTCCCAACGAGACTCCCGCCAAAGGCCCAGCCCAACTGGGGTCCCCGGTAGTTAGCGTTTCGACCGCGAGTCGAAGGCCTTCACCGGGCATCCCCAAAACCACCATCAAATTTTCCGTTCCAACATCATCTGCAATCGATTTGATAGCGGCCTGGTTTTCCAGGTCCATGGCGCCTGCGGATGTTCAGACGAAACATTCCGTCTTCTGAAATACAATCTCCGCACCCGCCGCCTCAAGACACTCGGCAATCAGCGGACCGGGAACGCCGTCCCGCTCGCCAAGTGCAATCACCTTTTTGCCTTTAAACATGAACATCCTCCCTCTTGATCATAAAAAACGAGCAAATCATACTTCTATTAAAATTGAGGCCCCGTCAGCCTGTTGGGACATCCGGCCTAGGAATAAACTCCCCTTCGCCATAATCATCGTACTCTGAAGGGTGCCAGCACGCATCCTGCTCAGAGCGTGGCCGAGAAATGGCACCCCGGCGGGAATGTGTCCTTGTGTCGGGGCAAATCCAGGCATGCCATGGGTTTCGATAAATTCCGGAATCTCCTCGCGAGCTATTTCTCCGCCCATTACCGCCATGGCAGCCAACATTTTGTAATTCGTGGCTGCAACATCCCCCGCCCCCGCAGGCACCATCACCTCAGGATTGTGCAGCTCAACAGCATATTTGTTGATGCTGGAGATCTTACGCCCAGCCCGAGCAAGCGGGTCGCGCACTAGGGTTTCTGCTAAAACTTGAGGTGTAGAGGGACTTCCAGCCGTGTGGCGTCCTGCGATTTCAAGATTTATTCGAGGACTATTGTCTGAATCCGAAGAGAGAAGAAAAGCTACTCCACCCAAGACATCCTCAAGAATGGGTATCTCCTTTTCCATATGGTAGTAAGCTTTCATCCCAAGCTTCGCCATCGAACCACCTCCGACAACGACAACATTCCTAACTACACCAGACTGAATAAGAGCCGCCGCATGCACAATCGCATAAACGGGAGCCGCGCAAAAAGACTTCACATCGACCCCGGCAGCATTCACACAACCCGCCATCTCGGCAATAGCCTTTGCGAGGTTGCCACCACCACGATTGTAACGATCCCCGACTGCCTCCTCGGAACAACTAATGACGTACTCTATTTCATCCGGTGCGATGTCTTCTTGCACAAGAAGATGTCTGAGGGCGAATGCACCGCTAGCCTTAGCCGCCAAGTTTTCTAATAGGACACGGGCATCAAGTGACTCGTCAAATTCATGATCGCGGCGTACACACCCGACCAGGTCCCGTCCTTGAAATAGTGGCAGAGCCTCTCCGGCCTCGATGCATTGAAGAATGTCCTCCTGGCGATGCTTCTTTACAGGTTTATCTTTATTCAGGAGAGCGGAGGCGGCATCCGAGGATAGCTTGGCTGCAACATGCTGCTCATCAAACATAAATAATCCAAATTGATCAGATAATTCAAGTAACGAATAAAAAATCTCCTGCGGGAGCACTTCTCCGAAAACACCTTTAGGTGAGGCCCCAGGAGGAGAATTTTCATACCAGGGGGAGGCAATCTCGTTTAATTTCTCGGGCGCAAGATTGCCGATGAAAGCCTGATTTGGCGCATAGTCAACCACTTCGTCAAAAGACCTCAGATCAGCGAATACATCTCCGAGCGCCTTATTGTTATGGGAAGTCTCACGCCATGGTTTCGAGCCATAGCGAACCAGATCAGGAACATGAACGAGAATGTTCGTCGCTGCACGCAAATACGCAGTCATATTACCCACCATTAAAAGAGCAGAAGATATATAGCCTGAAAAGTTATACGGGAAATTGAATGCAGCGTCAGCCCTCCATAGCAGAAATCACTTGCCATTTACTCCTAAATCAACAACCACTTACTTTCCATCGATTTAAATATTTTTGTTTTGTATAAAGACACAAAAACAAGGAATGCAAGGAGAGAAAGGAGGAATTACCTAGAATCCTTCAAAAGACGTCGAACTTCCTGCGTCAGAAATTTTCTGTCGATGGGCTTTGTGGCGTAGCTCTCAGCACCAGCCTGAAAACATAAATCCTTATCCTCTTCCATGGCCTGGGCCGTAACAGCAATAATGGGTATATCTTTCATGGTGGGATCTTTTTTAATACGTGCAATCGCTTCATACCCGTTTAAAATGGGCATTCTCATATCCATCAGTATTATGTCAGGTCGGAAGCGGCGGGCCATTTCCACACCTTCCTCGCCGTTATAGGCCGAAAGTATTTCCTTGGCGCTAGCCATGAGCATGCTTGCATAGAGATGAAACATTTCAAGATCGTCTACCACCAACAGCGTACAACCAGCCCATGGCTCTTCAACATCTGTCCTGACCACAACCTCATTTGGAGATGAGGTAATAATCTCTTGTTTCTTTTCCCTCGGGAGTGCAAACGTAAACGTGCTGCCCTGACCCGGTTCGCTATCTACCCATATATGCCCGTCGTGCATGGTCAAAAACTGGCGCACAAGATACAGCCCGATTCCCATGCCTCCAGACGCTCTTGATGCGCCTTTCTTTATCTGTTGAAAGCGGTCGAAAATGATATCCCGCTCCCCGGGTTCGAGCCCCAGGCCCTGATCCTGCACACTTACCCAAATCTCTGTAATTTTATTTTGTGCTCTGACACTGATTTTCCCTGGCTCGTTCGAATATTTAATTGCATTATCGAGAAGATTATAGAGAACCTGCCTAATCCGAACCGGATCGCATGAAATAATGCCGCATCCGGGGTCCAGATCGAATTCAATAGAAAATCCTTCATGGAGATTTGTGGACCATGATTCAATCAAACTTTCGATCAAGTCATTGAAGTCAACGTCGCTACGCTCAAGCTTCATCTTGGCGCTTTCGATTCGATCCATGTCGCGAAGATCGTCGATTAGGCAAGCCAGATACTTTCCAGCATCACGGATTCTGGGCAAAAAACGCAACACCTGCTCGTCCTGGGTTTTCTGGAGTAACAAATCACTGAATCCGATGACCGAATTAAGGGGTGAGCGAAGTTCATGCGTCACATTAGAGAGAAATTCTGACTTGGCCATATTTGCTTTCTCAGCCGCCACCTTGGCCTCAATCAACATTTCCTCTTCCAGTTTTCTACTCGTAAGATCTTTAGTGAAACTACAGAAAGCTACAATTTCTCCATTTTCGTTTTTCACAGGAGACACCACGACATCAACGGACAAAAGGCTTCCGTCCTTTCGTCGTCGTACCTCTTCGGGGCGATGCACCTTTCCCTGGAACAACAATTCGGAAATTTGCTCCTTGTACCTGATGTTCCATTCGTTCTGTTGATCCTCGGGCACGATCATTTCCACAAGGCTGCGCCCGAAGGCTTCCGATTCAGTATATCCATACATATTCTCGGCAGCCGCATTCCAGCAAACGACTCGGCGCTCTTTATCCGTCACAATGATGGCGTCAGCATTGTCATCCACAACACTCTGAAAAAAATCTCGGCTTCGGCGGGCCTCTTCATGGAGGCGTGAATTCTCCACGGCAATTGCAGCTTGATCTGCAAGCGTATTGGCCAGGAACAGCGCCTCTTGTCCAAATTCATATCCCTTCTCACGATAGACTCCCAGTGTGCCAACAATACGCTCCCCCAATCGGACAGGCACGATCAAGGTGGAAATCGATTGCCCACGCCAGAGAGCAGAACGCAATTCGGGCAGCATACGAGCATCGTTTTCCAAATCGGAAGAAAACATCGGCTCGCCCGTTTCCGCCACCAGACCCGACAGAGGGACACCAACCCGAACACGCTCCCTGTTCATCCTCCCCCTCGCCCCGGGAGTAGCAGCCACCATGACAAGATGTTCGCCCTCAAGAAGCCTGAAAGTCGCATCGCCACCGAAAAGAGTAGCAGCAGCCTCAACGATCGAATCAAGAACAGAAGTGAAATTCAGTCCCCGTGAAATTTGCTGGCCCAACTCCACCAAGGTTCCCAATTGCCTGCTGCGCTCCTCCGTTTCTCGGTATAGCCTGGCATTTTCAATAGCTATTGCCGCCTGGGAGGAGAGCGTTTCCAAAAACTCCATATTCACAGACGAAAAATAATCTTTCGTCTTCGAAAAACCCGCGATAACCCCGACTACCTTACCCACCGAAATCAACGGATACCCAATATAGGCGTGGATACCGTTCTCTCGAGCCCAATCCATCCCTGCCCAATCGGGGTCATCCTCCACATCGGCCACTGCCGTTCCCTCACCGGATTCAAGCATCTTTCCCATGACACCAGCGCCTAGCTTGAAGGCATGCCCTTCAGGCGAGAAATCGGAGACTTTGCCGCTCTGTGCACGAGGAACTAGTTCCCCCGTTTTTTCATCGATGAAATAAATCAGCGCGGCATCGGAGTGGAGCAATTCGTTTACGGATTGCGTGATGCTATTCAAGACCTCCGTTAGATCCAGGTTCTTCGCAATCTTTCGATTCAGTTCATGTAAAACCGCCAGCCGGGACGCTCGCTCCTCAGACTGGCGAAACAGCGATGCGTTCCGGAATGCGGATGCCAAGTGGCCAGCGACCGAAACAAGAAGCCTAATTTGGACATCCGAGAACGCGTCCTTCTCTTTTTTCGACAAAGCAATGTGGGCAATAGCTTGGCCCTCTTGCATAATCGGAATCACCAAAATGCTTTGAAGACCCGCCCTCGCCAAGTGGCTATCGGTATAATCCGACGAATTAATATCGGGGCAATAAGTTGGGACACCTTTTTCATAAGCTTCCCAGGCCATAGAAACCAACGATTCGCTCATCGAAATAGGTGAGTTCATCTCGATCTGAGAATCAATCTGCCAGTAGTGAAATGCCTTGGTATCTTTAAAATAAGTGGCTATCACACAACGATCACACGGAACATACTTACGAATCTCTCTCGTAATCGCCTGGAAAAGTTTATCCGGCTCCAACATGGAACCTACGGCTCGTGCGATGTCACCAGTAATCTGCTGGTGAGAAAAATCCTCCCTGGTTTTCTCCAAGAGCCTTGCTTTTTGAATCGCAACCGCCACATGGTCAGTAAACGCTTGGCCCAGCGAAACAATCTGATCGTCGAACTCTTTCTTGAAGGTCCAACAAAAAAATAAGGTTCCAAAATTTTTCCCCTCATTCCTCAGAGGAAAAGCCACCATACTTTTATGGCCTTCGCTGGCATGAATCTCTTTATGTTGGGCATCTTTGAGCAGATCAGAGAATATAATGGGGGACTGAAGAGCAGGATCAGAGATATATCTTCGGCAAATCGGAAATGGTTCAGAATGATTTCTGATATCTTCTTGAAACTTTTGTGACACCCCACGACCAAGAAAAATATCAAGGTCATTCTTGTCAGGGTCATGCAACACCACACCACAGCGATCTGTCCCAATAACACTTAAACTCTCATCAAGAACAGCCTGAATGATCCCATCAACATCATCTTTATCTGTGATGTGTCTGAGCGCGCGTTGAAGGCTGTCTTGCTCAACAATTCTATTTTCCAGAGAATCCACCAGCTGAGAATTCTCAATTGCCAGAGACGCCAGATCGCCGAGGGTTTGTGCCAAATTAATTTCCTCGTCTGAAATTTCCCGCACTTCGAAATAAAAGAGCGCAAGTTCACCAAAAAGTTTTCCACCAACATTGAGAGGAATTACCACATTCGTTCTATGACCGGAGGCAAGCACCGCCTCCTCAGAAAAAACCCTACCCACATTCCGAATATCCGGAATTACTTTGGGCACACCATCGCAGCTCGCATCTCCAAGAATAGACGGGATGACAGATGATTCATGGAAGGCTTTGATGAAAAATTCCGGGAGTTCATACGAAGAAAGAATCTTTCGGTAAGGCTGCACATCAATACGAACCCGAGCGATCATAGAGCGATCAGCCTCTAGTACACGGCAAGCTTCCCTGCATATATTCTGAAGAACCAGAGAGCTATTTTTTTCTTCAAGGATATTTCTGGCGGTTGACGCAAGCAAAGTATTCATTGAAGCCGGTTCTAGCAGCGTTGAACGCGGCTCCGAAAATGGGCTGCCACCGCCAGGATCAGAAGAAACCATATCTCCAAGTCCGCCCTATAGTTATTTGCGGAAATTCTTCTTTTGGAACAAAATATATATATTGCATTATGAAATAATTTATCAAATCCTTAATACGACATAAGACCCTTGTCGTCAACAGAATTTCACCACTAAAAATCGAATTAAAATCTTCTCGCAAAAATACAAGACTTAAAATCTCACACTGTACTTTTGATTTGCTAAGGTCATGAAAAGAGTGAATTGCAAAACAATTCAAAGATTAAACAAAGAAAAATTTAATCGGATTTAAAAACTAACAACAACATGGCGATAATGAGAAATATAATTTTTCTAGTCCAAGACGTATAACAAGTTGGAATTAACTACGTATAAGCGTAATTTCACGACACACGCCTCACGCTTTGACACCACATACCCCCTAAAACTATTATAAGAAATGTGAAATGCTTCCTTTCCCCAACAATTCAAGAATGGTAAAATTATTGCTGTTTTGAGGCGTCAAGTTCTACTGAAATCAAGAAAATGCCGCTTTAACAAAAGGAGAGATTTGATGTCTCGTTGGATTACATCCGGATTAATCTTGATCTTAACTGTCTCGATGGCTGGATGCACTGGCTCCGGGCGCTCAGGCGGCATCAACAAAGAGACCGGAGGCACAGTTCTCGGCGGCGTCCTCGGCGGGGTTCTTGGTTCCCGAGTTGGCAAGGGGCGCGGCAAAACCGTGGCCACTATCGCAGGCGCCATTCTGGGCGGAGTGCTTGGCGGGGCTGTCGGCAAGCAGCTCGACGAGCGAGACAAACTCCTCATGGCCAGAACAACCCAATCGACATTGGAAACATCGCCATCCGGGAAAACCACAAAATGGCGTAATCCCGACAGCGGTCATAGCGGGACAGTAACACCTGAGCGCTCCTACAAAACATCTAGCGGCTCAACTTGTCGCCCCTTTACCCAAACTATTGTCGTGGACGGAAAAAATGAAACCGCCAAAGGGAGTGCATGCCGGAACCCCGATGGCACTTGGCGTATCACCCGCTAAGAATTATCTGATATTTTTTTAACAGAAAGGATTACCCGATGAAAAAAATTACTATTGTATTTGCACTTGGAATGTCGCTGGCGTTTCTGCCGGTAGCACAGACGGTACTGTCCCCCCAGCCAGCATATGCCGCCGAAATGAAATCTGCCGAGCCCAGCACGGGAGATTACTTTCTCGATCTCCTCATCGTCCGGCCCGGCGCATATATTCTGCTAGCAGGAGCATTTCTCACCTATCCGATCGCCTGGCTGCTGGACCCTCTTTTCGGAGATGATCCGGTTCGTCTCAAGAAAAACTGGATAGACAAACCCTATGCCGATGCTATTGACCGGCCCATGGGTAATTTCAACTGGAAAGCCCGGTAGACTCCGCCTGGGCCGAACCCACAAGGGGAACGCCATGCAGAAAAAAGCTGTAGCCCTGGGGCTGGCACTCAGTCTTCTTGCCATGCCGATGATTGTACAAGCCGGCTCACATGAAATAGCCAAAGAAACAGACGATCTGGCCATGATCTGGGATATTCTGATTATTAGGCCCCTAAGCCTGGTCGCCATGGTCGCTGGCGCCGTCATCTATGTTCCTGCGGCCCTGATCACCGAAGCGGGCAACAACGATTTAAAGCCCATCAAGGACACTTTTTTGAGGGCACCTTATAAATATGCAATCGAAAGACCGCTTGGGCACTTCAACGAATAGAAACACACGGTGAATTGAAAAGCCCTCCGGGAAACCGGGGGGCTTTTTTTTGTTCACGCTTCATCTGGAGCACTGCGATTAAATTGGCCAAACTTCCATTCGAGATCGACCGGAAAATCGTGTTGCATCTTCTTGATATAGTCTGCAACATCTTCCCGGCGAAACCGGAGGCTTTTGAGGGAAGGAATATTCTCTGGGCAACGAAGATAGACAGGCTTCAACATCGGATTATCGCTGACGCAATCCTCTGCAACGAGAAAATCCACGCTACGAACACTCTTGTACCCGAAGACCTTGGCCAGCATAGGCTTGGTCAGCAAGGCCTCCTCCCTAAGAATTTGATCTGGGGAACGCTTATCCGGCCGACTCCAAGCAGAGCGGGCTCTGGTTTTTCGGGCCTTCTTGTGATGCGAAGATTTTTCCAACATTCAAAAAAACTCCGATTGTCCGCCACTTAAAATGTGCTTGCCAGCGAATAAAATATCTTCATGCAATCGCCTCGACCAGGGAAAGAATCTGACAATCCACTCGCCTAGTTTTTCGAGCACGCTGAACTTCAAATGCACGAGCCTTAGCCGAGGGCCTGTCTGGATAGACCTGCGTAACTTGTCGGTCTCGAAGTCTGTCGAAATAACTCAACACCACCCCACCCTCAGGAAGGTCGATCCCCTCCTCGAGCATGTCATGCAATCCGCGCTCGTGGCTCCCGATATAAGATATGTGCTCTCTCATTTCTCCTCCTCCAAAGTTCATAACGAGCGTCCGGGCGGCCTGCAGTTCGAGAGGATTTGGAATACTCCAGACGGGACGCCGGCAACAACGAGCGGATAACCCAGTATTGTCGGCGCTGTATAGAAAGGAGTTGGGGTGGGAAATTGACAGGACAGGCCGCCCGAACAAAACCCAGAAAACCAATCAGATACACCTAAAAATCATTTTTCAAAAAGGGACGATTTGCCCTTCGCAAAACCACTGGATTCCTCATCCCGCCCCCCTGAGGCGACATGAGCACGAGGCGAAATATATACGAAAGTGTATATTAGATCAATAAAAAATATCCGAATATGTATATTTATTTAGGGCATACAGATATCGTTGAATAAATTCCAGTTACAAGATTACGATTTTGGTCTGTTTGGGAAATCTGCTGAATGGTATGCTTTGAATCATTCTTTAGGTCGGGGCAACTCTGCCTTAGAACACAAAGGTGAGGCTATGAATTTTTTCTTGGGAAGCTTATTTTCCACGCTCTTCCTATTATCTATTACAGGAAGCGCCCAGGCTGCTGCCCCACGCCTTGACCCCATCCCCGTCTCGGCCACCGAGTTCAAACGCTTTACCCGATCAACCCCCACACCTAAATCTGGAGAAAACGCCACCCTTCCCAACGGGCCAGCCGTTAATCTCAATTGGCACGAGGCAAAAGCCTTTTGCGCCTCGATGGGCAAACGACTGCCCTCTGCCGGAGAATGGCTGGTGGCCTGTGAATCCAAAGCCATTGAATTTCCTTGGTGGATCTGGGAGTGGACATCAACCAACGCGAACCAGGACGAGGGAGCCGATTTCAAGCTACTATGCGGCCCGGGCACTACAACGTGTGAGTGCACGCACGCCTATCACACTTCATGGTCAAATGAAGTCAAGGGATTTCGGTGCGTAAAGCCTGAGCCCAGTGTTGCGCTCACCACCGGGAAAACAAAAAACAAACCTGACTTAACCCAAGCCCCTCATTAATTATGGAACAAGAAACCAGGCTACAGACGACGATGAAAAGAAAAAATAATTTCTCATTAAGGCTAAAAAGCAGGCTCTCTGGCTATTGCCGCATCATCATCACCGTTGCATTTGCGTCGACGATGGCGGGATTCACCGGCAATTTTCCCACCGGTCTTTTTCATTCCCTTGAGGTCAATTCTTATCTAAATCGCAATGCTCGGATAACAAAGATAAAGGCACACTCGCCTATATTCGGGAGCCTTAGTGATCTTGCGGCGGTTGTCGTGAATTACGAAGGGCATACCTTGCATCTCAAAGGCAACAATCTGACCATCGACCCCACCAAGCCAGATACGCTTCTAGAGATAATAGAAAATGAACCGGAGTCCTATCGATTCAGTTTCTTCGAGGTGAAAAATTTAAGCGGCAAAACGATGGGCTATTTGTTCGCCCGCGATGAGTGGTTAGAATTCATCTCGCTAAGTCCGGGAGGAGAGTTATTCCTGTCGGCCGACGACCCGGCGGAACCCTAGCATTTTGCCGCCTAGATGCCCCACCCCCTAAAATTTGCTACTCTTTAATCGTTCCCCAATAGCTACCTGAGCAGCCTTGTTGACGCCTGCTCGGGGACCACGCCACTTATAAGTAAAGGAGATATGTCATGCCATTTTACAAAATATCCGAGATGGAAACGGTAAAATCGAGTTCCGGGCCCGCCACCGCGAAAACGGTTGCGGGAGAGTTAATGAAAGCAGGAGTTGTGACCTACCAAGATGGTGAGGGCCCTACCCCGCATTTTCATCCCAATGAAGAGCAATACATGCTGATGCTCGAGGGAGAACTCAACATGATTCTCGGCGAGGAGCAGCGAATTATCGCGAAAGGCGACATGATCCACATACCGCGGAATACGCGTCATGGCGTTGTCGCCGTGGGCGGCCCTGCAGTGTTTTTCGCTGTAAAAAGCCCATGCGGAAACGGAAATCTGGATCAGGACTACAACAGGGCAAATGATGCTGACGAGGTATTGGGTCGCCTGAAAAAAGGGTAGCGCAGCAACGATGCGGAACATCATCAACGCTCGGCGAGCAACTCTATAAAACTGCTCACCGCCGGGGGTATGTGCTTGCGCCGGCGATGAATTAAGCCAATAGGCCGGGTCAGGTCTTCTCGATCGAGGGGAATCGCCTTGAGGCTCCGCATGGCAATCTCTTTTTGAAAAACAGGCTCGGGAAGAATACTCACCCCCGCACCGAGCAATACCCCCTCCTTGATGCTCTCGATGTTGTCTAATTCCATGACCACATCAACTCTTGCGTGTTCCTGGCGCAGTACCCGATCTATGGCTTTTCTAATGGCGAGATCGGGATCAAACGCCACGAAGGGAACGCCATTAAGATCGGTGCAGCGAATGCTTTTCTTAACGGCAAGGGGATGCTCGGGCGCGCAGACCAGGCGCATGGGCTCTTGCCAAAGAGGAATAACGTTCACCCCCCTCATCGCTGGCGGATAAGAGACGAGACCAACATCGGCCAGATCCTCTTCGATTGAACGGATAACCTCACGCGGGTGCAAACATTCAAGTCTCACCCTTGCCTCGGGAAACTCATGGCGGAAGCGCTGCATGAAAACACCCATGTCATGGAGGCCAACAGAGTAAATAGCGGCAACACGAACCGTTCCCGCGACGCGGCTCTTTTCTCGGGCAACCTCGCTCAAAACCCTATCAAACCCCTCTAGGAGGTCGCGGCTCGCTTTGTAGAATTTCTCTCCCTGTGATGTCACCGTGAATGGGCGTTTACTCCTATCCAAGAGCACCGCGCCCAATTCCTCCTCAAGGAGACGAACGCTTTGGCTCGCCGCCGACTGAGAAACACCACCTTCCCGGGCACCACGGGAAAAACTATTTGTCTGAACCACGAGGCAGAAGAGCCTCAAAGTATCGATATTCATAATTAAACACCCATATACTATTAGCTTTGCTAATGCAAAGCATAAGACTTTGCACTTTGGCATTCGGCGCGATCTCGTGTAGGGTACGCTGTTCTCGTAGGGGAGTGTCCCTTTCTCAGCTTGGGAGAGGGATTATTTTTCTGTTCACATAAATTAGGTATATCAATGACTTACAACACATCCAAATTGGGTCCTGGCCTCTATGACCCTGCATTTGAACATGAGGCCTGCGGTGTGGGCTTTGTGGTTGATATTAATGGCCAAAAATCTGCAAAGATAATTGAGCAGGCGCTCACCGTCCTCAAAAACATTTCGCATCGAGGCGCCAGCGGCTCCGAGGTGAACACAGGCGATGGTGCCGGAATCCTGCTCCAGATGCCCGATTACTTCCTACGCAAAGTTTGCGACCAAGAGGGCATTAGTCTACCCAGTGAGGGCAGGTTTGGTGCGGGTCTCGTATTTCTCCCGAATCACAATGCCCAGGCAAACGAGTGCGAGCAGATTTTCGAGTCTGTCGCCCGCAAGGAGGGATGCGAGATCCTCGGCTGGCGTCATGTCCCCACCGAAACCAGCACAGTTGGCCCTACCGCAATGGCATCTGCCCCCCTATTCAGACAGGTCTTCATCGGGGGTTTTGAGGGTGATGAGAATCCGATGGACATCGAGCGCAAGCTCTACATCATTCGCAAACAGGTGGAAAACAAGGTTCGCCAATCGAACATCAGGGACCGTGAGGATTTCCACGTCACAAGCTTGTCCGCGCGCACTATAATTTATAAGGGGATGCTTACCCCGGAGCAGGTTGAGGTTGTCTTTCCCGATCTCAAGGACAAGGACATGGTATCTGCCCTTGCTCTTGTGCATTCGCGTTTCTCGACAAACACATTCCCATCATGGCCCCGCTCTCACCCCTACCGCTATCTTGCGCATAACGGCGAGATCAACACCCTGCGTGGGAATATCAATTGGATGCATGCCAGGGAGGCCGTTTGCGAGTCCAGACACTTCCCGGACCTCAAGCAAATTGTTCCCATCATCGAGGAAGGCGGAAGCGACTCAGCCACTTTCGACAACGTCCTCGAATTCCTGCACATGGGCGGGCGGGAGCTTCCCCATGCCGTCCTGATGATGATTCCCGAGCCCTGGAGCGGGCACGAGTCGATGAGCGAGGAGAGAAAGGCTTTCTACGAATACCACGGCACCCTCATGGAGCCCTGGGATGGCCCCGCTTGCATCGCCTTCACGGACGGAAAAGTCATCGGCGCCGTCCTCGATCGAAACGGCCTGCGCCCGGCCCGTTACTACGTCACCAAGGACAATTTTGTCGTGATGGCCTCAGAAGTGGGCGTCCTCGACATTGAGCCCGAAAACATATTGATCAAAGAGCGCCTCCACCCGGGTCGAATTTTCCTCGTCGATACCGACGAAGGACGCATCATCGACGATGAGGAAATCAAGAAGCGCTATGCGACTGAGCATCCCTACAAGGTGTGGCTCGACTATAACTTAGTCCACCTGGACGATCTTCCGGCGGCCCCCGAGTTGCCCGAGCCGGATCATGAGACCGTTCTCAACCGCCAGCAGGCCTTCGGCTACACGATGGAGGATCTGCGCTTCTTCCTTGGACCCATGGCCATGTCGAAGCTTGACCCGCTTGGCTCGATGGGCAATGACGCCTCGCTAGCGGTCCTATCTAATCGCTCAAGGCTTCTCTACGACTATTTCAAACAACTCTTTGCCCAGGTGACGAACCCGCCACTGGATGCGATGCGAGAGGAAATAGTCACCCAGCTATCGACCACGATTGGGGCCGAGCGCAATTTGCTCAAGCCTGAGGCCGAGTCCTGTCATCAGATCAAGATTGAATCTCCCATCCTCAGCAACGAGGATTTCTATAAACTTGTCCATTCGAATCAGCCCGGTCTAAAGGCAACAACGCTCCCGATGCTTTACAAGGTGGCGGACGGCGTTGCAGGCCTTGAAAAGGCCATGGATGAGCTATGCAAAAAAGTCAGCGAAGCCATCTCCAATGGATATAGCCTCATCGTCCTCTCCGATCGAGGCATTTCAGGAGAATACGCGCCTATCCCGGCCCTTTTCGCCACCGCCGGGGTGCACCACCACCTCGTCCGCGAGGGAACGAGGACACTCGCCGACTTGCTAATCGAAACCGGTGAAGCACGACAGGTTCACCATATGGCACTTCTCCTGGGCTACGGCGCGGGCGCCATCAACCCATACCTCGCCTTCGAAACGCTCAACGACATGAGCCGCAACGGCTACCTTGAGGGAGTTGACTACGACACGGCGGTCAAGAACTACATAGCCGCCCTGAGCAAAGGCATCATCAAGGTCATCTCGAAGATGGGCATCTCGACCATCCAATCCTACCGAGGCGCTCAGATATTCGAGGCCATCGGTCTCAATAAGGATTTTGTTGATAAGTACTTCACCTGGACGCCTTCTCGAATCGGCGGCATAGGAATCGATGTCGTAACCGAGGAAGTACTCATCCGGCACCGCAAGGCCTACCCGGAACGCAAGGCTGTGACCGAGGAGCTTGAAAGCGGCGGATTACTTCAGTGGCGCAGGGACGGGGAGTACCACCTGTTCAACCCCGAAACGGTGTTCAAACTCCAGCATGCCACCCGTTCGGGCCAGTACGATATTTTCAAGGAATACACCAGCCTGGTGGACAACCAGAGCAAGCACTTGGCCACCCTGCGCGGGCTTATAGATTTCAAATGGGCGAAAGAGCCGATTCCACTGGACGAGGTAGAGTCAATTGAATCCATCATGACGCGCTTTAGCACGGGTGCGATGTCCTATGGATCCATCAGCCAGGAAGCCCACGAAACGCTCGCCATCGCGATGAACCGGCTTGGCGGAAAATCAAACACCGGCGAGGGCGGCGAGGACTCCGCCCGTTTTGTACCCGATGAAAACGGAGATCTGCGCCGGAGTTCAATCAAGCAAGTGGCATCAGGGCGCTTTGGCGTCACCAGTGAATACCTCGTGAATGCGGACGATCTTCAGATTAAAATGGCCCAGGGTGCCAAGCCCGGAGAGGGCGGGCAGCTTCCCGGAAGCAAAGTCTTCCCCTGGATTGCCAAGGTGCGAAACTCCACCCCGGCCGTGGGCCTGATTTCTCCGCCGCCACATCACGATATTTATTCTATCGAGGACCTGGCCCAGCTGATCTACGACCTTAAAAACTCCAACCCGGTGGCGAGGATTCACGTAAAACTCGTCTCCGAGATCGGTGTCGCTACCGTCGCCGCAGGTGTTGCCAAGGCACACTCGGACGTCGTGCTCATCTCGGGTCATGACGGCGGAACCGGCGCCTCGCCCGTCACTAGCATCAAACACGCTGGCACGCCTTGGGAGCTTGGCCTCGCCGAGACCCAGCAAGTTCTTGTGATGAATCGCCTGCGCGACCGCATTGTCGTTCAGGTGGACGGGCAGTTAAAAACAGGACGCGACGTTGTCATCGGCGCCATGCTCGGAGCGGATGAATTCGGCTTCGCCACTGCTCCCCTCGTGGTGATGGGCTGCATCATGATGCGGGTATGTCACTTAAATACCTGCCCCGTTGGAATCGCCACCCAGGACCCCGAGCTTCGCAAGAAATTCTCGGGCTCGCCTGAATTCGTCGAAAACTTCTTCCGCTTCATCGCCGAGGAAGTCCGCGAATACATGGCCAAGCTTGGTTTTAGGACCATGAACGAGATGATCGGGCGCGTGGATCACCTCAATACCCGGGAGGCCGTGGGTCACTGGAAATCAAAGGGGCTCGATTTCGCTCCGATTCTCCACAAGCCTGACATGGGACCCGAAGTGGGCATTTACAACTCCCAGGGACAGGATCACGGCCTTGAGAGCACCATCGACAGGACCACCCTTATTCCAAAGTGCATGGACGCCCTTGAGAGCAAAACCCCTGTCAAACTTGAGTTGCCCATCCACAACATCAACCGGACGGTGGGAACAATTCTTGGCTACGAATTGACGAAGCGCCACGGCGGCGAAGGCCTCCCAGAGGACACGATTCAGATTCACTTCAAAGGCTCTGCCGGCCAGAGTTTCTCGGCTTTCGTGCCCAAGGGCATCTCCCTCACCCTTGAGGGCGACGCCAACGACTATTGCGGCAAAGGTCTCTCGGGCGGAAAACTCATTGTCTTCCCGCCCAAAGAATCCTCCTTTGTGGCCGAGGAAAATATCCTTATCGGCAATGTCGCCCTTTACGGCGCAACGGGAGGAGAGGCCTTCTTCCGGGGAATCGCAGGCGAGCGCTTCTGCGTTCGAAACAGTGGGGCGCACGCCGTGGTAGAGAGCGTGGGTGACCATGGCTGTGAATACATGACTGGTGGGCGCACGGTAATTCTTGGCAAGACCGGGCGAAACTTCGCCGCCGGCATGTCGGGGGGCGTTGCCTATGTTCTCGACGAGGGAAACGATTTTCAAGAGCGTTGCAATATGGAAATGGTGGAACTTGAGGCAGTTGAAACCCCCGAGGACATCGAAGAGCTAAAAACACTGATTCAAAAACACGTGGACTACACGGAGAGCACCGTCGGCGCCCGCATACTTGCCGAATGGGACGATTACTTGTCTCGCTTTGTGAAAGTAATGCCGCGTGACTACAAACGTGCAATCACGGCGATAGAAACCGCCAAGAAAAACGGCATCCCATGGGAAAAAGCCGTAATGGAGGCCTAACCATGGGTAAGCCCACTGGTTTCATAGAATTTGGAAGAGAGTTGCCCGGTCGTCGAGAAGTCGATGAGCGCCTGAAAGACTGGAATGAGGTATACCTACCATTCCCCGAGGAAAAGCTCCAGACCCAGGGCTCTCGCTGCATGGACTGCGGCATCCCCTTCTGCCACAGCGGATGCCCCCTCGGAAACCTCATCCCCGAGTGGAACGATCTCGTCTACCGGGATAAATGGCGAGAGGCCATCGACCGCCTCCACAAGACAAATAATTTCCCCGAATTCACTGGGCGGCTATGCCCTGCCCCCTGTGAGGGCTCGTGTGTCCTGGGCATCAACGAAGACCCTGTGGCAATTAAACAGGTCGAAGTTTCCATCATCGAACATGCCTTCGATCGGCACTGGGTAACTCCTCGACAACCTGCAGCCCGTACCGGCAAAAAAATTGCCGTTGTCGGCTCAGGCCCAGCAGGACTGGCGACGGCGGATCAGCTCAACCTGGCGGGACACCACGTCACCGTTTTTGAGAGAGATGCCCTACCCGGTGGATTGATGCGGTACGGCATCCCGGAATTCAAAATGGAAAAGAAGGTCCTGGATCGGCGCATCAAGCTGATGGAAGACGAAGGGGTGGTATTCAAAACAAATTACCACGTGGGAATGGACATCACCGCAGCGAAGCTTCGCGAGGATTTTGACGCCATTGTGCTTTCCGGCGGCGCGCGGGCTCCGCGCGATCTGCCGATTCCAGGCCGCGAGAACAAGGGCGTGTATTTCGCACTCGAATATCTTTCTGTGCAGAACAAACTCTGCAACGGCGTTGATGTTCCGCTAGAGGAGCAAATCAACGTCAAAGACAAACATGTCATCATCATTGGCGGCGGAGACACCGGCGCTGATTGCCTGGGCACCGCTCACCGTCAGGGGGCGGCTTCGATTCATCAGCTCGAAATCCTCCCTCGCCCCCCCGAGGCGCGAGACAAGGTATCGAACCCGTGGCCTCTTTACCCCAATATTTTCCGGGTCTCCTCAGCGCACGAGGAGGGAGGCGAGCGCCTCTACTCCATCTCCACCAAGGAATTTATGGGCGAGAACGGCGTACTGAAGAAAATCAACGTCGTGGATGTGGAAATGAAGCGAAGCGAGGACGGACGGATGAGCTTCGAGGATGTTCCCGGCTCCGAAAGAGAGATGGCGGCGGATTTCGTATTTCTCGCGATGGGCTTTCTTGGTCCCGAGAAAAAAGGAATGCTTGAGCAATTGGGAGTAGAGCTTACCGAGCGCTCCAACGTTCAGCGCGATGAAAACTGGATGACAAGCGTTCCCGGCGTATTCACGGCCGGCGATATGCAGCGGGGACAATCGCTCATCGTCTGGGCCATAGCCGAAGGAAGGTCATGTGCCCATGGCGTGGATGCCTACCTGATGGGAAGCTCGGACCTGCCAGCTCCGATTGCGTGATTCGCTCTAACTAAAGGCGCCAGCCCAACCGATCAGCGACACGAAGCACAATGTCGGATTTGTTCAGACTATAAAGATGAAAATGCTTTACACCCGCATCGAGCAACTCTTGTATCTGCGCGGCAGCTAAATCTGCAGATTTCTCTTTGAAACCCTCGGGGTCGTCACGATAGGGCGAGAGTTCTGAAATTACCCTGTCCGGAACATTCGCCCCGCACATGCCCGCGAACCGAACCACCTGATCGACATCGCGAACTGCCAAAATACCCGGCGCCATCGGAATCTCAACGCCTCTTTTTCCGCACTCATCGATAAAACGAAAATAATCGCTGTTGTTAAAGAAAAATTGTGTAGCGGCATAATCGGCCCCGGCTTCAACCTTGGCCGCGAAATAATCGATGTCTTGCCCTTTGTCCGCAGTCTCGGGGTGCCCTTCCGGATAACAAGCCACACCTATCGAGGAGACGCCGCCCAACTCACGCAGCCAGCGAACGAGATCAATGGCATGGTGATAGCCGCCAGCCACAGCCAGCTCGCGGCTCATCCCTTCAGGAAGATCACCACGAAGCGCCATGATGTCGTTCATGCCGTTTTCCCGATAGCTTGAGAGAAGCTCGGAGAGTGTTTTTTCATCGGCGCCAACACATGTGAGGTGCGCAACCACTCGGCCAGGAAAGCGTTTGGCCAGATCCAGAACGAGACTCAAGGTTCCCTCCTGGGTTGCTCCGCCAGCTCCGTATGTCACCGAGGTGAACGCCACGCGCATCCCCTCATGAATCCGCCCGACTTCTTTGTTGAGCTGAACGACCCCCTTTGGGGTTTTAGGGGGGAATAATTCGATCGAAACGCTCAATTCATCTGATCGAATCTCGTTTACGATATCTGACATGAAATTTCCCTAAAAAAGATGGCAAACATAATCAAGCGGCACACGAAACTCATTTTTATACAACACTTTGCGCTCTTCTTGTAGCTCTAATTCACGGATTTTTCAAGGCAGGGTGAGCATCGCCGACAACATTCAAAACAAAAAAAACTCCGACACGGAAGCATACTTCCGCGCCGGAGTTTTTTTAAATCAGCGTTAGCTTAATTGCGCAAGCGCTGCGAATAGCTTTTCATCATCCGGCAATTCCGGCGGAGCAGGCGTCACCTCGGCGTGAACAACCTTGCCTTCCTTGTCGATAAGAATTACGGCCCGATTGCTGAAGCCCGCCTCGTGCATCAACCCGTAGGCCTCGACCGTACCTTTTCCAAAAAAATCACTCAAAAGTGGAAAATCAATCCCGACCGATTCAGCCCACGCAGCATGCGCAAACGGGCTGTCCACACTAACACCAAGAACCTCGCAATCGGCTTTCTCGAAACGATCTGCCTGGGCAGAGTATGCAGGAAGCTGCTCGCTGCATACGGGCGAGAAATCGAAGGGATAGAAGCAAAGAAGAACATTTTTCTTGCCCTTGTAATCACTCAGCTTGATTTTATCACCAGCATTCTGTGCCTGAGGTAATTCAAAATCAGGCGCAACATCTCCGACATTCAACGTCATTACATTTTCCTTTATTCATACAGGGCCCATAGAGGGCCAATCTTAATTTCATGGGGCCTCGGCGACTAACTCGCCGCTGCCAGACGCTCTGCCACGTTGTCCCAGTTCACAACGTTCCACCAGGCCGCAATGTAGTCGGGACGACGGTTCTGATAGTTGAGATAATAGGCATGCTCCCAAACATCGATGCCGAGTAGGGGCACATAACCCTCGGTGCGGACGCTAGTCTGGTTCGGCATCGCCTTGATCTCGACAGCGCCCGAGCCGGGTTTGGTGCACAACCAGCACCACCCGCTTCCCTGAATAGGTGCTGCCGTGGTGGAGAATTTTTCTTTGAAAGCTGCAAAATCGCCGATGGCATCGGCCAAGGCGCCACTAGGCTCGCCACCACCGTTCGGGCTCATGTTGCTCCAGTAGATGCAGTGGTTGTCGAAGCCGCCGCCGTTGAAGTTAATCGCTCCTTTTTTATCGCCAGGTGCGCTCGAAAGGTCGGCAAGTATATCCTCAATGCTTTTTCCATCGAGATCCGTTCCCGCAATGGCATTGTTTAGATTAGTTGCGTAACCGGCATGGTGCTTGCTGTGATGAATCTCCATCGTCCTGGCGTCGACATGAGGCTCCAGCGCATCATAGGCATAGTCGAGTTTGGGAATTTCAAAGGCCATCAGAAATTTCTCCTTGTTGAAAAATAGGGCAGCAAATCATCAAAATCCGCCGACCATGGGTAATCGAAGATGGGGGGTAATCAGCGGCCCCCACGAAAAAAACACATCAAAACCAGAAAAAACTAGCGCCCCCTCAAGCTGGCAGACTAAGACTTTTAATTTTTTTTAAAAAAAGTAATTCCCCCTTCAAGAGGTGCGTATACTATTCAAGAGAAATTACTTCGTCAATTCCCTAAGTCCCTAAAAATCAACATATTTCATATCTTTTAATCATTAATAAGTCGTCCCAGGAAAATGAATAACCAGCCTGCCAAGGAGCCCAAATTACGCTCCAAGGCGACCGGTCTTTCGAAGAAAATTCACTCCTATTTTCAGCATTTTTTTCAAATCCTCTAACGACCCATTATTTCTTCATCGCAGCACTCGCCAAATTTAAAAAATCTACATCCCAAGGCTTTGCCCATTCCACAACGACAAATATTACCTGCGAGAGAAAATTGAAATGCCATATCTCAGGTGTCAGACGAAACGTAACAATTACGAAAACTACCTCCCCCTCCCGCAAGTCACTTTTATTCATACTTTTTTACTTCTTTTCCCCAATTTAGGTGGAATATTCGGTCATTTATGAGCGTTACATCCAATAGCTGGTAAACATAATCAGAATGTAATTTGCTGTTCGGCGCGGGAGGGAGATCATACGCGGACTCCCCTCTTCTCCCTCCCGCTCGAACGGTAATTTTTTTCATTTCAAAGAATCTACCTCCACCCCTTCCCCATTGGAATTCATATATTTTGGGCCGCTGATAATCCCTTTCAGTTTGATTCAAACCAAGAAAATGATAAATTCCTATCGTTACACTGGAATTTTGAAGTAGCGGTCTAACCAACTAGCGCTAGAACTCTAGCTACTGTCGTATGTAGCCGCACCTACATGATAGGTATACTCAAAATGCTCTCGACAATCGAAAAAGCGCTCTTCCTCAAATCGGTCAATCTCTTTGAGGCCATGTCTCCCGAGCAGCTTAAGATCCTGACAAATATTTCAGAGGAAGTGACCTACGAAACTGGCGATATTTTGTTTAACGAGGGTGACCCCGCAGAGCATCTTTACATAATTGTGGATGGGGAAATTAATATTTTAAAATCCCATGGAACGCCAGAGGAAGTGCGACTCGCCATTCTTGGTGAAAAAACATCGTTTGGGGAAATAGCACTTTTCGGCTCCGAGGGGCGCTCTGCAACAGCGATAGCTAACAGGGATTCCACTTTCCTCTCGATGGAGAAGGAGCACTTACATTTACTGATTCAGGAAAATCCTGCCATCTCCACCGCCATCGTTTTTCAGCTTGCCAACTTGATCCGGGATAACAATAAACAGCAATCCCGATTCGAGAAGACAGAGGAATTCGATAAAGTAGCGGCGGGGGATTCTGTTGAAAATATGCGCCAATATTTTCGCTACGCCGTACCGGGTGTGGTGGATGTTCCCGCGCTTTCCAATGACATGGCATCCCTCCACAATGTTTCGGCGGGAGGTCTTCTGCTTTCACTGACAAACGAGCCCAAGCCTGAGGATGAATTCGGTGTTTCGATCAAAATCAACGACAAAGTATATAACTGGGAAAAAGTGTCGATTGTATGGGCAAGCAAAGGGGACAATGAAGAATTCCCTTGGACAGTAGGCCTCAAAGTTAACATTCCCCAAGATGAACAAGACAAGCTATCTAGTTCGCTAAAGGATATGGTCAATTAAAGCCCACCTAATTTGAGACCTGTCTACTTTCACAAAGGCAACATTCCCAATTCAAAACGAATCAAGCGCGTCTACAACACCCAATTCTCGCCAACTCCGGAAAATTCCTCGAAAAGCAACATCCTAGGCCTCGCTGTTAAAGGCTTTAGCGCCTGATATCATCCTGATGGACCTCAGGTGCCCGTCATGGACGGATTCGAGGCCATCGAGGCGCTAAAGGCAGACCACAAGACACGAGAGATTCCCATCCTCGCTGTCACCGCTCAGGGCATGACCCGCGACCGAAACCGCGTCCGCGATCTGGGCGCAGAGGATCTCATAACTAGACCCATTGACCTCAAAAAGCTAGAAAAGTCGTTCCACCAGGCACTCGAAAATAATCAAACCCCCACCAATGTCTCTTGATCCATATCGTTTCGAATTGTCGTTTCAATTCACAAGAACCGTCATTTTCCAGCGACAATAATGAATTAAATCAAACCACGGGACAGGAGCCTCCTCCCGCTTCCGCTTTGCCGCGTAACCAAGTAAAATGGATTTTCCGTAAAGAGACACTTAAAACCAATCGCACTGAAAAACATATCTTCGTGAACCCCAAGGAGTCTTCATGTCCATCTCAACCGAAGTAAGCACCGATTCTCTCTGGAAACACCTCGAGGCCATATGCCAGTGGGAGCGCTACACCGGAACCCCCGGTGAGGCCCAGGCCGTCGACTACATCGCAACTGAACTCCGGGCGCTTGGCATCGACGTGACAGTCCACGAATTTGATGCCCTGATCAGCATCCCCGGAAAGACATCGCTCGACATCCTCGGCGAGGCCCCAGAGCACATCCCCGCCATCACAGCCGTATTTGGCGCATCAACCGGCGAGGCGGGCGTCACCGGCGATGCCGTTTACGTGGGTGATGCCCTGGCGCCCGAGGGCCCCGTGGCCGGGCGAATCATCGTCGCCGAGCGTATGCTCTCGCCCGGACGCTTTTATGCCTTCGAGCAGGCAGGCGCCATCGGCCAGGTTTACGTCAACATGGGCTATGCCCACGATATGACGGTCTCGACCATCTGGGGCTCGCCCACCCCTGAGAGCGTCGGACGAATTCCCACTACCCCCGTCGTCACCCTCTCGCGCGAGCAGGGCCAAGGCCTCATCGACAGCGTCAAATCCAAGAAGGAAGTCCAACTCCGCATCCACGCCCAGACCGACACCAAATGGCGCAAAACCACCATGCCCGTCGCCACGATACCGCCCCCCTCGGGGAGCGATGAGTACGTCCTCGTCGCCGGTCACATCGACTCATGGCAGTTCGGGGCCAACGACAACGGCGCAGGCGACACCACGCTCATGGAACTCGCGCGCCTCATGCACAACCACCGGGGCGAGCTAAAGCGCGGCCTCCGCGTCGCCTGGTGGAACGGCCACTCCCACGGCCGCTTTTCGGGCTCCACCTGGTATTCAGATCACATGTTCGAGGAAATGAGAGCCAACTGCGCCGCCTACCTCAACATCGACCAGCCCGGCTGCCGCCAGTGCACCGTCTACCGCCCCTTCTGCACGGCCGACATCTCCGCATGGGTGAAAGACGCCGTCAGCCGCATCGGCGGGCAAGAGACCGAGCCCGGCAACCCGCGAAAGATGGCCGACCAGTCCTTCTGGGGGGTAGGCGTGCCCTCCTTCTCGTTCTTACCTGTCCTGCCGCCCGATGCCCCCGATCTTCAAAAAGACCACCCCGACAGCGGCTTTCCCGAGTACTGGCATAACCCGGCCGACACCCTCGACAAGATGGACAAAACCCTTCTCACCGAGCACACCAGCCTTTATGCCGCCGCGCTCCTTGAGCTATGCACCTCTGATCGCTTCCCGCTCGACCCGCGCTCAACAGCAAGCGTCGTGGACAGCGCCCTTGCGGATCTCAAAAAACGCGCCGCCGGCGCCTTGGATATAGAGCCCGCCATGAAAGCAGCCGCTCGCTTCAAGAGCGCTGCCGAGGCGATGATGGCTAAGGCCGGTAGCGCAGACCCCTCGGCTCTCAACACCGCCACCCGGCGCATCAGCCATGCCTTGAACGCCGCCCTCTACACCCAACAAGGCCCCTTCGATCACGACCGCGCCTCAGGCGCCACCATCTTCCCCGGCCTCCAGCGGCTTAGCGAGTACCTCACAGCCGGACCCAAGAGCCACGAGGGACTGGTCCTCTACACTCGTCTCGTGCGCGAGCGCAACCGCGCCTGCGCCGCCCTTGAGGATGCCGCACGCATCGCCGAGAGCGTCTAAGCCCTGGCGAAATAATCCTCCCTAAGCACCTCTCGAATTACACCACATTTGCGCCCGGCTCCCCTCCCTCGACTCTCCCCTTGAGCGCAACGTCTGAACTGCGCAAACTAATTTGACCATACCCGACCTTTTGCTCAGGAGAGATAACGATGGATTATGATGCCAGATTTCAAGCCCTCGAAGATAAGATTCAATTACAAGACAAAAAACTTATCCGCCAGTCGGCCTACGATCTGAACGATGGGGAATGAGGAGGGGCGCTTCTACACCGACGACACCGTGCGCCGGGTCCACAAGGGCGAGCACACCTTGAACCTTAACCACCCCACCAGCCAACGCGCCCTCAACGAGGCCGTCGAGTGGAGCGTGGGGCCCGCTGTTGAGCGCGCGATGGGGAAAAGTGGCGGCGGGCAGATCATCCACAATCATTTCGACATGCGCGGAATGTTTGTTTTAGACG
>JABJAL010000009.1 GCA_018669005.1 Nitrospinaceae bacterium | reverse complement strand
TCATCCAGTCTTTCCACCAAAGACACGACACTCGGCGGCACTTTTACGAAAACAAGCTCCAGCAGCCCGCAATTACTCTAGCCCGGGCCTGAAATTTTTTACGGGTCGCACGGGAATTTCCTGGCTCGATTTTTCTCGGCTTGGCGGTCGCCGTTTATCCTTCGACAGCGCAGACAAATTCTTCGAATTTGCCGCTTTTTGCGCGGGGAATTTTATCGACATAGACAGGGGTTAGCTGAAATTTATGATCCAGCCGCTTGGCTATGGTGCCTAGAATTGCCTTTTCTTCCTCTTCCACCAGCGGTTCCTGTACCGCGAGCACGACGTCCATTTCGGACAGACTGCGCTGAATTATCTGAAGTTGACGCACGGAAGGGGCGATTTTACCGGTCTCTTCCTCCCATCGGAATGGGAAAGTCATTGCGCCGCCAGGCAGTTGCATCATGTGGCGGACCCTTCCCATTACCCGGCGAATTGCTGGACGCGTGAATTCCCCTGCACAAGGTGCGTCCCATTCGGCAAGGTCGCCTTGTTCATAACGGATTAGGGGAGAGGCGAAATTGTGCAGATCGGTCACGACCACGCGCCCCACCTCACCCGGCGCGCATTCTTCACCGTTCTCGTTCAGAATTTCCCAGATGACACTTTCCATCTGCACCAAAAGATGGTGGTGACCGGGCTGAGGACATTGGAAGGCCGTGAAACCTACTTCCTCCGAACCGTAGGTTTCAATGACTGGGGCGCCGAAAGCCCGTTCGATTAACGTCCGTTGCCCCAATGACAATCCTTCGCTCATGGTTGACATGTCGCGGAGGCAAGGCAGTTCAAAATTTCGCTCCTCGCTCCTGCGTGCGAGATACTCCAGGTTGGAAGGATAGGTGGTGAGGTAATTCACTTTCATTTCGGCCAGCCAGTCGAGCTGTTGGTCGAGCGAGCAGGACCCGCAGTTTAGCAGCCGCGTTCTATTTCCTGGAAAGGGGCGCCAATTTGGCTCGCTGTCACCCTCGGGAGGGAGGCCCTGTTCGGAGTCCTCGATCGCCCTGATGAGTGCATAAATTCCGTCTCTGTCTCGGTTGTTCCATGCTTCGAACCGGAGGCTCAGGGCAAAGCGGAAGGCCTCGCTCAGGTTGGTAACTCGGATTGTTACCGGCTCACCTGTTGAGCCCGATGTTCCCCTGCCCCAAATAAGTCCATGATCAGTGGGGACCTCGGTGCTGAAGAGAGATTCACCGGCATTCTGAATATCCGCGCGGGTCAGCAGCGGCAATTTTTTAAAACTCTCCGGTGTTAGCTTGCCCCCCGTCTCACGAACCCAAGCGCCATAGCGTTCTGTAAAGAACGGAGACGTCCGGGCGTGATGCCGGAGGAGTGGTGCAAGTTGTTTGAACTGATGGTCCCGAAGGCGGTCAAGAGGCCAGTTTCGGGCTTCGTGGAATTGATCCAGCAGAGCGAGTATCCAGGCATCCATACGTCCGGGTATAGGAGGCCAAGTGAGTCCCGGAATGCCGGAATTCAGCATTGTAGGTTCTTGTCCGCTAGGCGAATTACGGGCAATCCGAGGCCGCATTCACACCCAACGTCAAGCGCCGCCTTTTCCCCGGTGTCGTATCGGATCAAGGGCATGGCAAAGTTTTGCAGATCGGTGATAACCAAACGTCCGAAATTTCCGAGCGGCGCGGGTTGGCCTTCTTCGTCGAGTATTTCTAAAAGAAAATTTTCGGCATGGATATGGTGACGCCCGTATTTGGCGCACGCCATTGCGATGCAGCCAAAAAAAGGTATGTAAGGGACAAGGTAAACCGGTGCGCCCCAATACTTTTCTATAATCGAACGTCTGGTTGGATCAAGTGCGCCATCAAGAACGAAGATGCTTCTTACATTTTCACGTTGAATGCCGGCACCATCGGTTGCCTCGGCCAGATTAATTAAATCCGAGGTATGTCCGACCACAAGAGCGGGTGCGCCTTTAAGGGTATGGGCGGTGTCTATTCTAGGATTAGAGAGATCCTTCCGTGATCCGGGCCGAGGGAAGATGCCGCCCATGAAAAATTTTTCTTCCGTCTCGATTCCTACGTCGAGTGAAAGGTTGAGACCATCTTTTCCCGCAGGCATGGCGACAACGAACCTGAGATTCGGATCCAGGCCGTAACGGCTACAGTTCCGTTGCCAGAGAGCGCGCCGAATGAGCGGCCCGACTTCCGTATAGCGGATCGAATGTTCCCCGCCCGATCGATCGGGAAAAGGCCAGCCGATCCGATTTCCGTGTTCGTTGGGAATTTCCGTACTGAATAAGGCATCGCCCGCCAGTTCGATGTCGGCAATGGATATTAGGGGAAGGTTGCGAAATTCCTTGAGTGTGATCTGTCCGTCCCGGGAAAGCTTGTAGCGCTTGAGCCGCTTTCGCGTGAAGGGAGATGCCTGAGTGTGGTGTAGAAGGAGAAGCCCTGCTTGTGACAACTGGTGCGCGGTCAGGCGATCATTAGGCCATGCCTGGATTTCGTCAAAGAACCGCCGCAAGGCCATGAGGCAAGCCTGCCGGTAGTTTGGAACAACGGGCCATTCAATGCCGGTAACGGGAGAACCTAGAGACATTTTGATTCACCATACTCCGCTCGATTATGCGCTTTCCACCGTTGGATATATCATACGAAAATTGTAGCCATTTTGAATCAGTTTATCTTATTTTAATTCTTTACGCTTTTGAGGATCGTCATTCTGGGAATTGTCATGGAAATTTTCGAACAAATTTAATCTAACGTACGCAGCTACGCCCGTACCTTTCCGGCTGTTTTTGACAAGGCCGAAGGAGCCAATCTGTTTGATGAGCAGGGCAATCGCTTTATCGATTTTTTTGCCGGGGCCGGAGCCCTGAATTACGGCCACAACAATCCGCGAATTACAAAGGCGCTCATTGCCTACCTCAGTGAAAATCGCGTCGTTCACGGATTGGATATGGCGAGCGTGGCAAAACGCAATTTTCTTCAGAAGTTTCTTGATACAATTCTGATGCCCCGAAATTTGAACTACAAAATTCAGTTTACCGGACCGACCGGAACCTGTGCCATAGAATCCGCCCTTAAGCTGGCCCGACGGATTAAGAAGCGTTCAAACATCGTCGCGTTCACCAAAGGCTACCACGGCCTAACCATGGGGTCCCTTGGCGTTACCGCAAATGGATTTTATCGGGACGAATTCACCGGTCAGGCCGCAAATACGGCCTTCATGCCGTTCGACGGTTATTTGGGAAATAGCATCGATACCATCGACGTGTTTCGAAATTATTTGGACGATCCCTCCAGCGGTATTGACCTTCCGGCCGCCGTAATTGTGGAAACGGTCCAGGGCGAAGGCGGCATC